>JASHYY010000137.1 GCA_030042815.1 Thermoplasmata archaeon
CGGCGAGATGAACGAGAGGAAGTAGAGGAAGATGAACGGCAGGAGGATCGGGGCGATCGCCACCGCCGGGTTCCGGCCGATCCAGCGCCAGCCGACGAGGAGGAACGCGGGGAGCGCCCGCCCGCGCGTCGGGACCGTGGGGAGGGCTCCCGTGACGGTCGCCATCTAGACCCCCTGGACCGTGCGGCGGGCCCAGTAGATCGCGAACAGGAACACCGTGACGGCCTCGACCGCGAGCCCCCCGACGGCGAGCGCGACCTGGCCCCCCGAGAGCGCCGTCGCCCCGATCGCGTGCTGGACGAGGGCCGCCGCGGCGCTCGGCGGCATCAACAGGGCGACCGGGCGCAGCGCCTCGGGGAACTTGTCGAACGGGTAGAAGACCGGCGGCAGGACCCCGAAGATGTTGAAGAACAGGCTCGCGTAGGCCCAGATCGCGCGGTTGTCGCGGAAGAACGTCGAGAAGACGTAGCCGATCGAGGCGGCGAACAGCCACACGGTCGCCGCGAGGACGACCAGGAGGGCCGTCACGGCGAGGCTCGGGTGGATCACCACGGCGGCGAGGACGCCGAGGATCGCGACGGGCGTGAGGTAGACGAGCAGGATTCCCGCGGAGATCCCGAAGAAGTACGCCTCGGGCGAGAGCGGGCCGGCGAGGTAGAGGTCGTTCGCCTTGTGGTCGATGCGGATGTAGGCCGACTCGTTCAGGACCCGCTGGCCCATCGCGAACATCGAGAACAGGATCGCGCCGAGGAGCGCGACCCCGATGAGCGCGGGGTCGAGGATCCAGACGAAGACGAGCAGGACCCCCTGGACGACCATCGAGGTCGCCATCGCGAGGTTCTCGTGCGCCTGCACGAGGACCTCCGTCCAGAGGAACGCGGTGAGGCCGCGGAACGGGGTGACGGTGGCCCCCGACGCCTCAGTCCTCATCGATCGACCGCCCGACCACGCGCAGGAACGCTTCCTCGAGGGTCACCGGACCGACCGTTGCCGTCAAACGGGACCGGACGGCCAGGTCCATGATCTCGCTCAGGCGCTCGGGCGCGACGATGACCGTCAGGTGCTCGCCGTCGGCGACGCACGAGCCGAAGGAACGGAACCGCTCGACCGCGGCGGCCCCGCCCGGAAGGGAGACCTTGAGCGTGCCGCCGACCGACCGCTTGAGGTCGTCCGAGGTGCCGCTCACGAGCACCTCGCCCCGCTCGATGATGTACAGCCGGTCGCTGAGCGCCTCGGCCTCGTCCAGGTAGTGCGTGGTGAGCAGGATCGTCGAGCCGCGCCGGGTCAGGTTGCGCAGCGACTCCCATACGTCCCTCCGCGCGAACGGGTCCATCCCGATCGACGGTTCGTCCAGGAAGAGCAGCGGGGCCTCCGTCGCGATCACGGTCGCCACCATCGTGCGCTGCCGCTGGCCGCCCGAGAGGGTGATCGCGAGGCGGTCGGCGAAGTCGAGCAGACCCATCCGCTCGAGCGACTCCTCGGTGCGAGCCTTCGCGGTCTCCCGCGGCAGCCCCCGGGCTCGCAGGTACGTGTAGACCTGCTCGCGCGGGGTGAGGTGGAAGAACGGCTTTCCCTCCTGAGGGACGACCGCGATGAACGGTCGCGCCCTCTCGGGGGTCTTCGCGACGTCAAAGCCGAAGACCTCGATCGACCCCGAGGTCGGCCGGAGGAGCGTGGAGGCGATCCGGAGGAACGTCGTCTTGCCCGCTCCGTTCCGCCCGAGGAGCGCGACCCGCTCGCCCCGGTGGACCTCCATCGAGACGCCGGCGAGCGCCTCGACCGGGGGCGACCCCTTGGTCGTGTAGACCTTGCGCAGTCGGTCGCTGCGCAGCGCCTCGCCGGTCATGGCTCGGCGCGAGCCGTCCGGCGCTATTTAACGAGCGACCGCCCGGCGAAGTCGGACCGCGTCACTCGGGGGGCCGCTTCGACTCGGGCGGCTCCGAATCGGACGAGAACGGCACGACCTCGGGCAACTCGCGCGTCCCCGTGAACGTCTCGGGCAGCTCGGTCGTCTGGAACCCTCGCGCGAGCGAAAGGTCGACCCGAGGCAGGTCGGGCGACGACTCGCGCCAGCAGAAGTTGCCGAGGCCCTCGTAGAGCCACGCCGGGAGGCCGATCGAGGCGCCGATCCGGCGCACGTCGGTCCGCGTCAGCTCCCCGACCGCCGCGAGGACGAAGAAGTAGACGCCGAAACCCACGAAGACGGCGGTCAGCAGCTCGTACCAGGTGCTGACCGGGAAGGCGAGGTGCTCCATCCACCAGACGGGCGACGACGAACCGGCGGTCCGCCCGATCGGAAACGGGCGGACGTGGTTGAGCAGCCAGAGGGCGGTGAACGAACCGGCCGCGCTCAGCGTGATGCCGACGATCGGTCGCGGCTGGATGTGGACGCGGATCAGCGACTCCATGAAGTAGGTGTTCAGCACCAGCGCCGCGATCGACGACAGGAGGACCGCGACGGAGGCGGCGACGAGGCCGGGGTCGAGGTTCATCGGTACGATCGACCAGAAGATCGGAAAGACCCCGTGCTGGGGCAGAAGGATCGCCATCGCGACGAGAAGCACGGCGACCTGCGTGCTGGTGATGTAGAGCTCGAGCCGCTGGCGGCCGATCGCGTTGATGCTCGACTGGATGATCTGGCTGAGCGCGAGCGGGAGGGCGCCGATGACGAGAATCGCGAGCGGCAGCGCCCCGGGGCTGGCGTAGAGCCGATTCTGGAAGACGTTGAGGAAGTTGTACCGGTAGGTCACGAGGGCGACGACGCCCGGAACGAGCAGCATCGCCGAGTACCGTAACGCCTGCCAGGTGCTCCGACGGACCGCCTCGAACTCCCGCTGCTTGTGGAGTCCCGCGAGGTACGGGAAGAGCGGGGTCGTGACCGCCGCCGGTAACGAGAGCACGAGAATCCGCCAGCCGTTCGCGGCGAGGTAGATCGACAGCTGGGCCGCCCCGAGGGTCACGACAAGGAACGGCGTCAGGTTCGTGACGACGTAGTTGATGAACAGGCTGCCCATGAGCGGCCAGGAGAACCGGAACATCCCGACCGCCTCCTTCCAGTGGAACCGGCTCAGCTGCGGGAGGAGCGCGGGGAGACTGAAGATCGTGGAGGCGCTCGCGCCGACCACGTAGGCGATGGCGATCGACTCGATCGAGTGCGAGTAGTACGAGACGTAGATCAGCACCGGCAGCCGCGCCAGCGCCTCGACCAGAGAGGGGTACTGCGCCTTCAGCGAATTGCCGAGTCCGATGTACAGGTTGTTGTAGAGCCCCGAGAACGACCAGAGGATCGGGAGCGTCAGGAACAGGCCGAGGTCGAGCCACTGGTCCGACCCGTGCACGATCGACGAGCCTCCGATCGCGAGCGGCGCGATGACGAACAGGACCACGACGGCGGCGAGGTCCATCGCCATGCCGACCACGAGGTAGGTGGTCGTGTTGTCCCGGGGCGACTTCCCGCGCGCGAGGAAGTAGGTGTAGGCGGTGCCGAGGCGGAGGTCGGCGAGGCCGTTGATGGACGAGCCGATCAGGAGGAACAGCTGCGCGGTGCCGATCAGGGCCTGGCCGGCAGGGGTGATGCCGATGTGCTTCGCGAGGAAGATGCTCCCGATGAGACCGATCAGCTGGACCGCGAGGCTCGCGGCAAAGACGGCCCCCGAGCTCAGGGTCAGCGAGTGGGCGAGTCGAGGGACCGGCGCCGGAGCGACGGGCGCCGAGGGTTCGGGGGGCGAAACGTCCACGGATAACCGGTCGGGGCATGTGGGCCCCGAATTCATATACCCTGACGGTGGACAGCGGCCGCCGGGACGCTACGTGCCGAATCGGGACGTCGGGGGCACCCCCTCGGACCCGGTCTCGTAGAGTTCGACCCAGACTCCGTCCGGGTCCGAGAGGAACACCAAGCGCTCGGCCCCCTCGGCGAACGCGGGGATCCGGACCCGGCCGCCCAACGCGACGAGCCGCTCCACCGTGGCGTCGAGGTCGCTCACGCGAAATCCGAGATGGTCGAGCTCGTCGCCCTCGCGGTAGGGCGCGTCGCCCGGGTAGAAGTTCAGCTCGAGGACCGTACCGGTCGACGGGTCCCGGAGCTCCTGCCAGGTCCCCCCGGCGGCCATGCGCCCGGTCGGACCGAGCCGGAGCCCAAGCCCTTCGGTGTAGAATCGAACGGATCGGGCGAGGTCCCGGACCCGGATCCCCGTGTATTCGAGCGGCATCGTGTCTCGGGTCGTACCCGGGGACCCCGATGAGCCTTGCGATGGACCCACGGGGGGCGTGCGATGCCGCGACGGGCCATTGGTTAGACTTATCTAATCATTAAGTTAGCTTAACCATTATGACTCCCGCACGGGTGCGGCCGACGGACGCGGACGTTTGGCCGGTCCTCCGCGACACGCTCTCGGAGATGCGGCTACTCGGAGCCCACTTCCTCCGCGAGTATCGCCTGACGGTCGGCCAGGCGATGACGCTCCACCGCATTCGCGACTCGCGGGGGCTGCGCCTCTCGGCGCTCGCCGAGGGGCTCGGGATCTCCCGGCCGGCGGCGAGCGCCCTGGTCTCCTCCCTGGAATCCCAGGGTTGGGCGAAGCGGGACCGGACTCCGGGCGACCGCCGGGGCGTGGTCGTACGGCTCACCCCGAGGGCCGACCGACTCCTGCACCGCTTCGACCGGGAATTCGAGTCGATCGTTCGGTCCGCGACCGGCCCGCTCCCGCGCGAGCTAAGGGAGCCGACGGTGCGGACGCTCAATGCCCTGAGGAACGAGATGGAACGACGGCGCGGCGGAGCCCACGTCGCACGGGAGAAGGTCCCGTGACCGAAGGCGCCCCGGTGACCCCCGCCGTCACGAACGGAACGAACGGCGAGAACGGCACGTTCGACTCGGCCTACGCGACGCGCGTGATGCTGATACTCGCCGGTCTCGTGACGCTCGTCCTGTACATCGAGGGGATGCTCACCCCCTCGCTCCCGACGATCGCTCGGGACTTCTCGGTCAGTTCGGGCCAGGCGAGCCTGATCCTGTCGTCCTACATCATCACGGGGGTCGCGCTGAGCCCGGTCGTCGGCAAGCTCGGCGACATCTACGGCAAGAAGCGGATGCTCGGGATCGTGCTGATCGTCTACGCGGTCTGCGTGTCGGTCACCGGTTTCTCCCCGACGTTCGAGTTCATGGTCGTGGCGCGGGCGTTCCAGGGGATCGGCCTCACGATCTTCCCGCTCGGGATGAGCCTCGTGCGGGAGGAGTTCCCCCGGTCGCTGGTCCCGCGGGCCCAGGGCTTCCTGAGCGCGATGTTCGGCGCAGGGTTCGCGATCAGCCTGCCGATCGGTGCGTGGGTCTCGGACAACTACGGCTGGAGGGTCACGTACCACTCCGCGATCCCGTTCGTCGTGGTCCTCGCGGTGCTCGTCTTCCTCTTCGTGCGGGAGTCGAAGTACCGCCGACCGGAGGCCCGGGTCGACTACGTCGGCGCGACCGTTCTCGGCACCTCCCTGGCCCTCATCGTCCTCGCGCTCTCGGAAGGGCCGACCTGGGGCTGGCTCGCCGCGTCGACCCTCGGCCTGTTCGCGGTCGGCGCCGTCCTCCTCGTCCCCCTCGCGCTCTACGAACAGCGATACCAGCGGTCCCGGGGCGAGGCGATCCTGAACTTCCGACTTCTCCGCGAGCGCAACGTGATGGTCACGAACCTCGTCGGGGCGGTCGTCGGGTTCGGCATGTATCTCGCGCTGCTCTCCATGGTCTTCCTGTTCACGACCCCGACGGCGGCGGGTGGCTATGGCCAGAGCATCCTCGGCGCCGGTCTTTCGCTCGTGCCGCTCGCGGTGGGAATGCTGATCTTCGCCGCGGTCGCCGGCGTGTTCGTCTCGAGGGTCGGCACCCGCCCGATGACCGTGATCGGCGCCACGGTCACCGCGGTCGCATTCCTCCTCGCCGTCCCGGCCCAGTCGCTCACCTCCCTGCTCGCCGTCGAGTTCCTCGTCGGCGCCGGGATCGGGGTCACGAACGCCGGGATGATCAACCTCCTGGTGCTGACGGTCGACCCCCGCGACATGGGGCTCGCCACCTCGATGTCGTCCGTCTTCCGCAACGTGGGGAGCGCGATCGGGGCCCCCCTCTCGGGGTCGCTCCTGGCGACGTTCACGGTGACCGTCTTCGGATACCACTTCCCGTCGCACGTCGCGTTCGAGTGGTCGTTCGCGGTCGCCGCCATCGCCTGCGCGCTCGGGGCCGTGTTCATCCTGTTCGGACGGGAGGTCCTTGGGCGACGGGCGGTCGTCGCGCCCGAGCCGATCGCCGCGCCCACGGAGACCGCGGGCGTTCTCGCCGACGAGCGTCCGCTCACCTGATCCGGTTCGCTCGCCCGGCGGCCGTGGACGTCTCCCGGCACGGCCGGCACACCGCGGCCCGGCCCGCACCGTCGGGAGGAGGAGGGATGGGAGCACGGGGATTTGAACCCCGATATGCGGGTCTCTCCGCGCGCTCCAGTCACTCGTCACGGGGGCGCGGGGGCGCCCCTCCGCAGACCCTAATCCCAGGGAGGCCGGTCGGCCTCCCTGACTGGAGCCCGCTGGTCTGCCAGATTAGCCTATGCTCCCTCCGGTCGCCCCCGGGACGCTCGAGAAAGATATCCTTTGTCGTCCGCGGGGGTGACGCGCCCGCGGTGGAACACCGAGGGACGACGGCGCGTCCCGGGTCACCGCCTCGTAGAAACGGTAGAGCTTGCTTGAGCGCGAGTGAGTTCGACCCGACTGGCACGGCTTCTCGAGTCCACGCAACGCTCCCCACTTGACGAAGTCCGAATCGAATCCCGCGACAGGTTGACGGCCGGGGACCGCGGGATCGCTTGGTCACGCCGAGCGAAAAGGCAGAAGAGCTCGATAGCGGCGAAACTCCTTCCGACGACACTCGCCGTGCCGACGACCGCGAGATGCGAAATCGCGCCCCCACCCGGGGTTTCCGGAGGACCCCGAGAGGCCCACTTCCTCGCTCGCGAGGTCAGCAAAGCTTATGCTAAAAGGTGTTTGACTGGAGTCCAATGTCATTGAACACCGCGGCCCCGGAGCCCCGCGCTCCCCCCGAGCCGAGCCGTCGTCGGCAGGTCTCTCTCACGTTGTTCGTGGTCGCCGTGCTTCTGACGGCGGCGGTCGCGGTCGGACTGACCGGTGTCTATTTCGAGCTCCGGCCGGCCGCGACGCACGGCAACGTGCAGGTGACCGACGACCTCGGCCGTCAAGTCACCGTGCCGTACGACCCGTCGCGCGTCGCGGTGTTGGGCCCGAACATCATGGATTCGATGTACCGCCTCGGGTTGCGGAGCCATGTCGTGGGGGTCGACTGTTATGCCGCTTCGCTCGGCGGGATCGCCGACGACTACTCTTCCGACCAAGTCGCTCTATGGAACCTCTCCCAATCGATGTGCATCCAGATCGGCCCGACGTTCAGTATCGAGAGTTTGCTGAACGCGACCCCGCAGCTGGTGCTCGCGGCCACCATCGTGTCCACGGCGAGCGTGGAGGAGATCAGCGTGACCTACGGAATCCCTGTGGTGATGCTCCAGCCGTCCTCGCTGGGTGGGATTCAGGTCGACCTCGACATCCTCAGCCAGATCTTCCCCGTGGCGTCGGCCGCCGCCGCGCTGAACGTCCAGCTCGCCTCCGAACTCTACAACGCGAGTGAGGTCGTCGAGAACGCGCCGAGCTTCCCGATCGTCCTCGTCACCTACGATGCCGATTCGAACGGCTACTGGACGTTCGGGCCCGGGACGTTCGGCGAGTCGCTCATCGAGGCGGCGGGCGCGACCAGCATCGGGGCCAACGCGACGTTCGCCTATCCCGAACTCTCCCCCGAACAGGTGCTGGCGGCCAATCCGCAGTGGATCGTCTACGGCGTGGGCTTCGGGCTCAATCTGTCGTACTACCAAGCCGCGCCGCTCTGGTCGAGCCTGCCGGCCGTGCAGGCCGGAAACATCACCGGGCTCGACTCGAACTGGCTCACCGAGGCCGACCCGACGATGATCCTGCAGGGCCTCCCGGCCCTCATCGCGATATTCCAGCCCGGTCTCACCCAATGACGTGGGCGGCGACGTAGCCTCGGCGCGAGGGGCTTCCGAGCCCAAGCGACGCCTCGGACGGGCGTGGCGGCTCGCGATCGCGGTGGCCATTCTGGGCCTGCTCGCGGTCCTCGTCTCCCCGCTGATCGGACCGGTTCCGATCCCGGCCGAGGTCGTCCTCCGCGTGCTCTTCGGTAGTGCGCATCCCTGCGCGGGGTACGTCAGCTCCGCGTACAGCTGCAGCGCCGCGAGGGTCATCGTCTGGGAGGTCCGGGTCCCCGAGATCCTACTGGCGCTCATCGCCGGCGCGGCCCTCGGAATCTCGGGCGCCGGGCTGCAGGGGATCTTCCGCAACCCGCTCGCCGACCCGTTCCTCCTGGGCATCTCGAGCGGCGCGACGCTCGGCGCCTCCGTCGTGCTCGTCTTCCAGGTCGGGATCCGCGAGGCCAACCTCGTGCTGCCGCTCTTCGCGTTCCTCGGGGCCTCGGGGACGGGCGGAGTGGTGGTCCTCCTCGCCCGAAATCGATACGGTTCGGTCGAGACGCTGCTCCTCGGCGGGGTCGCCATCGCGAGCTTCCTTTCGGCCGCGGACGCCCTGATGCTGCTCTACAACCCGGCCCTCAGCCTGCAGGTCGACTACTGGTTGCTCGGGGGCCTTGGCTCGGCGTCGTGGTCGGTGGACGCGATCGCGACCTCCCTTGTCGTGGCCTTCGGGACCGTGCTCTCCCTTTACGGCCCCGAACTCAACCTGATCCAGCTGGGGAACGACGTCGCGCAGAGCGCGGGCGTCTCGACGAATCGCGTACGGGTGATCGTGATCCTGCTCGCGTCGGTCGTGACCGCGGCCGCGGTCGCGTTCACGGGGATCATCGGATTCGTCGGGCTCGTCTCTCCGCACGTCATCCGCCGGACGGTCGGGACCGACTACCGCATCGTCCTGGGGGGCTCGGCGATCACCGGAGCGACGTTCCTCCTGGTTGCGCGTGACATCTCGATTCTGGCATTTCCTTCCTCGGTGCTCCCCATCGGGATATTCACCGCGTTCGCCGGCGTCCCGTTCTTCCTGTACCTCCTCCTTCGGCAAAGCCGCGTGACCGCGATGGGGGCGGGATCGTGACGGCCGGCCCCGCGCTCCGCCTCACGGACGTCACGGTGCGCTACGGAGAGCGCATCGCCTTGCGGGACCTCGACCTCTCGATCGCGCGGGGCGAGGTCGTCGCGCTCGCGGGACCGAACGGTTCGGGAAAGACCACGCTCATCCGGGCGGTGCTGGGTCTCTTGCCGCTCGACCGAGGGTCGATCGAGATCCTCGGCGAACCGCTGGCCAGCCTCTCGATACGGGAGAGGGCCCGACGGGTGGCTTGGGTTCCCCAGGGAGAGGGAGCCCGGGACGACGTCCGTTTGGCCGACTACATCCAGTACGGACGGTACGCCCACCGGGAACCGTGGAGCGGGGAACTGTCCACCGACCGAGCCGCGGTCGCCCGGGCCCTCTCGGCGGCGGGCCTCGCCGACCGCGCCCAGGAAGGAATCCTGAGCCTGAGCGGCGGCGAGCGGCAGCGGGCGACCCTCGCCCGGGCGCTCGCGCAGGAAGCCCCGCTCCTGCTCCTCGACGAGCCCACGTCCCACCTCGATATCGGACACCAGCTCGACTTCCTTGGCCGGGTCCGCCAGCTCGCGCGCGAGAGCCAGGTCACGGTCGTGGCGGCGCTCCACGACCTCAACCTGGCCGCCCGGTTCACCGACCGCGTGGTCGTCCTCTCGCGAGGGCGACAGGTGGCGGACGGCCCCGCCCCCGAAGTGCTCTCGGAGGACCTGTTGCGACGCGTCTGGGGCGTCGTGGCCGAACGCCGCATCGAGCCCCAGACAGGAGTGCCGTACCTGATCCCGCGACGCCTGGTCGAGCCCCCGCGGGGCGACGATCCCCTCGCCGGATGGGGCCCGGTCCACGTCGTGGGCGGTGGGGGCTCGGCGGGTCCGATCCTGCGGATGCTCGCCGACGAAGGGGCGCGCACGACCGTGGGGGTGCTCAACCTCCTCGACTCGGACGCGGAGCTGGCGGAGGACCTCGGACTGCCGAGCGTGATCGAGGCCCCGTTCGCCCCGCTCAGCGAGGCGGTGCGCCGGGAGAACTCCGAGCTCCTCGCCCGGGCGCGGGCGATCGTGGTGGGACCGTTCCCCGTCGGGCCCTCGAATCTCGCGAACCTCGCGGACGTGGCCCCGTTCGTCGGCCGCATCCCGGTCTTCCTCGCCCAAGAGCCTCCCATCTCCGCCCGGGACTGGACCGGCGGGCGGGCCACGGAGGTATGGAACCGTCTACTCGCGGGGGGCGCCACGCCGTTCGCGACGCCGGCCGAGCTCGGCGATCGTCTCCGTTCGGTCGCGGGAGGACCGATCGGACGGCCCGTCCCGGCCGATCGGTCGCACGTCGAATGAGGGCGAGCGCGCGTCCCCCCAGCTGGCCAGCAACCGAGGAAGGTCTCGCTCGAGCACGAAGACGGTGGCCGGAACGCCGACACGGGCTGCCTCGGCCGAGGCGCGCGCGACGGCGAAGCGGACCGTCGGTCCGTCCCACGCCTTTCGAACCAGAAGGTACGGTTCGAGCCCTTCCGCCGCGACAAACGCCGAGGGCCCCGGGATCGCTCGACGGATCCGACCCGGGGTCTTCGGGTCGTCAATCTCCTCCTCGCGTATCGTGCGCACCGAGATCCGAGCGGGCTCGATCGGGACGATCCCTTCGAGCTTCTCGACCTCGACGAGGTCTCCCGGTCGGGCCTCGGTTCGAGCGAGACCGTGCGAGTCGCCCGAGGTCCCGGGTCGCGCCGAGAGGAGCCCGTCCACGAGCTCGAGGGATACGGGGCTCCCCGCGGCGATCCGCGCCTCGGCGAGCGCCCGGGTCGAGCGAATGACGTGGAGGTGGGACAACCGGTCCCGCACGTCGTCGGCGATCCCGGCCAACCCCTCGTGGAGCCAGGCCACTCCCTCGACCGTCGGCCGGTAGCGGCCGTCGCGGACCTCCACGAGCCCCCGGCGGCGGAGCTGGCGGAAGGAGTGCGACGCGGCCTGGACGGTGAGCCCGAGGCGGTCCGCCATCGGCCGCAGCTGGGTCGGCTCGCGGGTGGCGCACTCGTAGAGGAAGAGCAGTTCGGTGACGGAACCGCTGCGACGCAGTCCCGGGAGCCCTTCGCTCGGACGAGACCGGGGCAGGGCGGGCGGCACGCCCGGGGCAACCGGTAGCACTTAAATCCGTTTTGCCGGCCGCAGCAAATCCCGTTTACTGGGCCGTCGCGGCGCGGCGGCGCGCCGGTCGCTCCTCCGCCGAGCGGCGGATCTCGCGGATCCGGTCGCGGATGCGAGCCGCCTCCTCGAAGTCGAGCTGCTCGGCGGCGAGGCGCATCTCTTCCTCGAGGTTCGCGAGAAGGAGCGGGAGCCGGTCCCTCCACTGCTTTCCGAGGCCGGAGGTCGAAAGCTCTCCCGACGGGGCGGCCTCCTCGGGGGCGAGGAGGGAGCGGACCTCCTTGCGCACCGACTCGGGGATGATCCCGTGCTCGCGGTTGAACTCGAGCTGCGCCTCGCGCCGTCGCGCCATCTCCCGGATCGCGCGCTGCATCGAGCCGGTCGTGCGGTCCGCGTAGAGGACGACCCGTCCGGCCACGTTGCGGCTGGCCCGACCCGCGGTCTGGACGATCGAGGTCTCGCTGCGGAGATACCCTTCCTTGTCCGCGTCCAGGATCGCGACGAAGCTCACCTCGGGCAGGTCGAGTCCTTCCCGCAGCAGGTTGATCCCGACCAGCACGTCAAAGCGGCCGAGGCGCAGGTCCCGGAGGATCTCGACCCGCTTCAGCGTCTCGACCTCGGAGTGGAGGTAGCGGACCTTCAGGCCGAGGTTGGCGAGGTAGCTCGCGAGCTCCTCGCTCGTCGCCTTCGTGAGGGTCGTGACGAGCGCCCGGTCGCCGCGCTCCACGCACGCGCGCAGTTCGCGCACGAGGTCGGCGATGTGGCCGGCGAGGGGCCGGATCTCGATCGGCGGGTCGACGAGGCCGGTCGGGCGGATGATCTGTTCGACGAGACCCTTCGCCACCTTCCGTTCGAACGGGCCCGGCGTCGCGGAGACGAAGACCGCCTCCGGAACGCGCTCGAGGAACTCGGGGAACTTGAGAGGACGATTGTCGCGGCAGGACGGGAGGCGCCAGCCGAACTCGACCAAGTTGTCCTTCCGGCTCCGGTCGCCCTTGTACATCCCCTGGAGCTGGGGGACCGTCACGTGGGACTCGTCCAGGAAGACGAGGAAGTCCTTCGGAAAGAAGTCGAGGAGAGTGTACGGCGGCTCACCGGGCCGCCGCCCCGAGAAGTAGCGAGCGTAGTTCTCGACGCCGGAGCAGTACCCGGTCTCCCGGATCATCTCGAGGTCGTAGTCCACCCGGCCCTTCAGGCGCTGGGCCTCGACGATCTTCTCCTTGCGCTCGAGCTCGGCGACCCGGGTGTCCCGCTCCTTCTCGATCTCGGTGAGGATCCCGCGCATCCGCTCGTCCACCGTGAGGAAATGGGTGGCGGGGAAGATCGCGAGGCTCGGCAACTCCCGCACCTCCTCCCCGGTGACCGCATCGAGCTCGGCGATGGCAACGATCCGGCTCGCGTCGAGCACGATCCGGTGCACGGCCTCGCCGGCGCCCATCACGTCGATCGTCCCGCCGCGGACGCGGAACCGCCCCCGCTTGAGCTCGTAGTCGTTGCGCGCGTACTTCATCCGGACGAGCTGCTCGAGAAGGCCCTGCCGTCCGATCGTCTGGCCCACCGCGAGGTCGACCACCGACGCGCGGTAGTCCTCGGGGGAGCCCAGGCCGTAGATGCAGCTCACCGACGCGACGATCAGGACGTCCCGCCGGGTCAGCAGCGCCTGGGTCGCGCGGTGCCGGAGGCGGTCGATCTCCTCGTTGATCGACGCGTCCTTCTCGATGTAGAGGTCGATCTGGGGAACGTAGGCCTCGGGTTGGTAGTAGTCGTAGTAGCTCACGAAGTACTCGACGGCGTTGTGCGGGAACAGCGCCCGGAACTCGCTCACGAGCTGGGCCGCGAGCGTCTTGTTCGGGCTGATGACGAGCGTCGGTCGCTGGAGGCGCGCGACCGCGTGCGCCATCGTGAACGTCTTGCCGCTGCCCGTGACGCCGAGCAACGTGACGTACTTCTCCCCCCGCTCGACGCGCCGGACGACCTCCTCGATCGCCTCGGGCTGGTCCCCCTGCGGCACGAGGTCGGTCTCGAGCTGGAAGCGCCCGGTCACCTCCGGGACCCGCGCGGCCGTCTTCGAGCCGGTCACCACGACCCCTCCGGGAGCGGGGCCGCGCCGTGATATCCGTGCGGGTCGAGCGTGACCGGGGCGAATCCGAGCTCGCGCACACGGCGGCTCACGTACGACGCGAGCGGCTCCTGCAGCAGCCGTGGCACCTCGTCCGGGTCGACCTCGATCCGGGCCTCGTTCGAACGGACTCGGACCCGAACCCGACGGAATCCTTCCCCGAGCAGGACGGTCTCGGCGGCCTCCACCCGTCGCAGGAGCTCCCCCGTCACCGGGTCGCCGTGGGCGATCCGGGAGGCGAGGCACGCGTCGGACGGTTCCTCGGAGTTCGGGAGCCCCCGGGCGCGCGCGGCCGCGCGCACGTCCGCCTTCGTCCAGCCGGCCCAGACGAGCGGGTGCTCGAACCCTGCCTCGTCCATCGCCCGCAGGCCGGGGCGGTCGTCCGCGAGGTCGTCGAGGTGCACGCCGTCGACGTACTGACGGAGCCGGTGGCTCTCTCCGTAGCGACGCAGGCGCTCCGCCTCGACCGAGCGGCAGAAGTAGCAGCGGTCGGTCCGATTCTCTCGGTACTCGGCACGGGCGAGGGGGTCGACGTCGAGCACCACGTGGTCGATCCCGATCGCCCGGGCGACCGTGCGGGCCCGGGCCACCTCGCGCCCCGCGACCGCCGGGCCGCAGAGCGTCACGGCCCGCGCTCGCTCGCCGAGCGCCTCGAACGCGAGCGCGGCCACGACCGAGGAGTCCACGCCGCCCGAGAGGGCCACGAGCGCCGGGCCTCCGGCCCGGAGACGCTCGAGGAGGGCCCCGTCGGCCCGTCGACCGACCGGGGACGGCGGAGAGGAAGCCATCGGCCCCTCCGGAGACGTCCGGCCAGTTACCGTTTGCGCGCAACGCCCTTAGCGGGGGATACCTTCGGCGGTTCGATGCAGGCCGTGCGCGAGGGAACCCGCTGGATGCTGCGCCTGGACGATGGCCAGGACCTGTTCGAGGCCCTCTCCGACTGGGCCCGGCGCGAGGACGTGCGGGCCGCTGCGATCGTCTCCGGGATCGGGATGTTCCGGCGCGCGACGGTCGGGTACTGGAACGGGTCGGAGTACCGTCCCGAGGAGCTCACGGTTCCGCACGAGGTGGTCGCGCTCCACGGGTCGATCGCCCGTGCGGACGAGACCCCGTCCCTCCACCTGCACGCGGGCCTCGCCGGCCCGGACCACCACCTGGTCGGAGGGCATCTCCTCCGGGCGACCGTCGGGGTCCTCCAGGAGGTCACGGTCGAGACGTTCCCGGGCCGAACCTTCGGACGGCCCCTGGTGGAAAGCTTCGGACTCCGAATGCTCGACCTCGAGCCGGGGTCGCACGCCTAGCGACCCGTCACGCCTTTCCGCATCGTTCGGGTCCGGTTCCCCTTCCATGCCGGCCGAACCGTCCCCGCGGCTCGAGCGGATCGACGCCCGCCTCGTCGAAGCGCTCTCCCGCCGAGGGATCGAGGAGCCGACGGAGATCCAGCGTCTCGCGTTCCCGCTCCTCGAGGGGGAGGCCGACGCGCTCCTTCTCTCTCCGACCGGCACCGGGAAGACCGAGGCGGCGCTCCTGCCCCTCCTCACCCGGAGGCTCGCGCATCCGTCCGAACCGACCTCGATCCTGTACGTCACGCCCCTGCGCGCCCTCAATCGGGACCTCGAGCACCGCCTCGTCGGCCTCGCCCAGGAGGTCGGGCTCACCGCGGCCGTGCGCCACGGCGACACCCCGTCCGCGGCCCGGCTCGCGCAGTCCCGCCACCCTCCGGACCTCCTGCTCACGACACCGGAAACGCTCCAGATCCTCCTGGTCGGTCGTCACCTCCGGGAGGCGCTCCGACACGTCCGGTCCGTCGTCGTCGACGAGGTCCACGAACTCGTCGGTTCCGACCGTGGCGCGCAACTCGCGCTCACGCTGGAGCGGCTGGACGCGCTCACCGGCACCGTGGTCCGGCGGGTCGGACTCTCCGCGACCGTCGGGAACCCCGAGGAGGTCGCGCGGTTCCTTTCGCCCGCCCCCCGGCGGATCGAGGTCCGGGTCGCCCGACAGCGGCGGGCGCTCGAGCTCGAAGCCCGGCGACCGCGGGACGACCGTCCCGCGCTCGACCCCGGGCTCGTCCAGGAGCTCAAAGCCGACCCGGTGCTGCTCGGCGGTCTGCGGGAAGTGGAAGAGGAGGTCCGCGCCCACCGGACGACGCTCGTCTTCGTCAACACTCGGCCGACCGCGGAGGGGATCGCCGCCCGGCTGAACAAGCTCGCACCGGACCTCGCGGTCGCGGTCCACCACGGGTCCCTCTCTCGGGAGGTTCGCGAGGAGGCCGAGCGCGCGTTCCGGGAAGGCCGCCTGCGCGCGCTGGTCGCGACGTCGTCCCTCGAGCTCGGGATCGATATCGGGGCGGTCGACCACGTGGTCCAGTTCGGCTCGCCCCACCAAGTGGGCCGCCTGGTCCAGCGCGTCGGACGCTCCGGCCACCGTCTCGGGCGCACGATCCACGGGACGGTGCTCGCGCTGGACGACGACGACCTCGAGGAGGCCGCGGTCCTCGCCCGCCGGGCCGACGAGGGTCGCTTCGAGCCGGTCGCCTGGCGCACCCGGAACCGGCTCGCGGCAGCCCAGCAGATCGTCGCGACGCTGCGCGCGGAGGGGACGGTCGACCGCGCCCGACTCGTCGCGACGCTCGGTCACGCCGAGCCCGTCCGGGAGCTCTCCGCGACCGAGTGGGGGGAGCTGATCGACTATCTGGTGGGCCTCGGGCTGGCCCGGACGGACGCCGCTCGCCTCGGTCCCGGCCGGGGGACGCTCCCTCGGTTCTACGCGTCGCTCTCGCTGATCCCCGACGAGCGCACCTACCGCCTCCGCGACATCGCGACCCGCCGTCTCATCGGCACGCTGGACGAGCGGTTCGTCCTCACGCAGATCCTGGCCCAGCCGGAGGAGATCTTCCTCCTGCACGGCCGGACGTGGAAGGTCGTCGAGTACCGCGACGGCGAGCTCCTGGTCGAAACGGTACAGGAGATCGGGCAGGAGCCGCGCTGGGCGGGGGAGGACCTGCCCGTCCCGTTCGATGTCGCTCAGGAGATCGGGGCCCTGCGGCGGGGCGGGGAGCTCGGCCGGTATCCCCTCGTGGCCGCCGACCGCAGCCGTCTCGAGTCCCGCCGGGCCGCGGCCGCAGCGGCCGGCGCGCTCCCGACCGACCGTCGCGTCACGGTCACGGTCCACGGAAGGCTCGTCGTCTACGGGGCCTGCTTCGGGACGCGGACGAACGAGACGCTCTCGCTCGCGACCGCCGGGCTCTTGACCGCCCGCCTGGGCGGACGCGTCGAGGTCGCGGCGGTCGAGCCGACCTGGTTCGTCCTCGAGCTACCGGTCGCGGTGGACGCCGCGACGTTGATCGACGCGTTCCGGATCGAGCCCGCGTCCCTCCGTCCGCTCGTCGAGCGCCTCGTCCCGACGGGGCTTGACTACCGGTGGGTCTTCCTCGCGGTCGCCCGCAAGCTCGGGGTCGTCCCGGAATCCGCGGACCCGCGGGACCTGCGCACGCTCGAACCGCTGCTCGGCGCGAGCCGGACGAACCCCCTCGGAGAGGAGGTCCTCGAAAAGACCCTGCACGACCGGTACGACGTCGCGCACGCCGTCGAGGTCCTCGAACGAGTGCGGACGGGGGCGATCTCGGTCGAGGCCACCGCCCCCTCCGCGCTCAGCGACGGTCCGCTCGAGCGGCTCGAGTGGCGGTCGGTGCCGGACGTTCCGCCCCCGACCCTCCTGAAGGCGGTGCGCGCGCGTCTCGAGAAGG
>JASHYY010000138.1 GCA_030042815.1 Thermoplasmata archaeon
ACGTCCTGGTCGTTCAGGTAGACGGTGACGAAGCTGCGGATCTTGCCGTCCGGAGTGAAGAGATGTCGCTCGAGCTGGGGATGGTCCTGCGCGAGCTGCCGGACGAGCCCGCCGACGGTCGTGGCCTCGACGGGGACTTCGGACCGACCGCCGACGAACGGACGCAGCGGGGTCGGGACCTTCACCGTGATCGGCGCCATCGGTTCGCACTCTCCGAGACCGCCTATTAGGGTCTCGCTAACCCTCCGACCATCGGCGTGGGGCGCCCGGCCGGGGACTGCACCGAGAGAGGGACCTCGCGGAACACGAGCGAAGTCGCATCGAGCTCGAACGCCCGACACTCGCGCAGTCCCGTCGAGTCCACGCCGAGCACCACGTAGGTGTACCAGGGCCATGCGTGCTCCTGGTCGAACTGCGACGGCCGTCCGGGATGGTCGGGGTGCGAGTGGTAGAAGCCGATCACCGCACGTCCCGTCGCGTCGAGCCGACGCTCCACGGACTGGAGCTCCTCGGGTCGAAGCAAAAAGCGGCGCCGACGCTCCCCCTCGAACTGGTTCGCGGCCGGCTCGGTGGACTCGACGATTCTCGGTTGCACCGGATCCGGGTCATCGGCCCGCCCGATGAGGAATCCGCAGCACTCGTCGGGGTAGAGGGCGCGCGCATGCGCCGCCATCGAGTCGACCAGGTGCCCCCCGACGCGGACGCCCCTCACGGCTCCTCCTCGTGCCCCTCGTGGCCGCGATCGGGCAGCAGCGTTACGACGAAGGCCCCCGGAGTGGCGGCGCCGACGGCGAGGGCGGCGTGAACCGCGGCCGCTGCAGAGGAGCCGACCTCGAGCCCCTCTTCTCGGGCGAGGCGGGCCTGCATCTCGAAGGCGTCTTCGGTCGTGACGCGAATCGTTCGGTCGACCACTCGCTCGTCGTACGCCGACGGGCGGAGAGCGCTCGGGAGATGTTTCAATCCCTCGAGCCCGTGCAGGGGACCGGTCGGCTCGACGCCGACGACCTCGATCGCCGGGCTCTGCTCCTTGAGGAAGCGCCCGCAACCCGAGATGGTGCCGCCCGTGCCGACTCCGGCGACAAAGTGAGTGAGACGGCCGTGGGTTTGCCGCCAGACCTCGGGCCCGGTGGTGGCGTAGTGGGCCCCGGGGTTTCCGGGATTGTTGTACTGGTCGGGGTAGAAGTAGCGGTCGGGCTCGGCCTCGGCCCGGCGGCGGGCCTCGCGCTGGGACCCGTCGGTGCCCTCGAGCGGGTCGGTGAAGACGACCTGGGCACCGAACGCCCGGACCCGGGCGACCTGCCCGGCGTTCGCGTTGCGGGGCAGGACGAGCTCGACCGGGAACCCGAGGCGCGCCCCGAACATTGCGTACGCGACCGCGGTGTTCCCGCTCGACGCGTCGACGAGCGTCTTCCCTCCGCCGAGCCCGCCGTCCTCGAGCGCGGCGCGCACGAGAGCCAGCGCGGCCCGGTCCTTCACCGAGCCGGTCGGGTTCAGAAACTCCGCCTTGGCCCAGAGCTCGAAGCCTCCGCCGACCGAGTCGACGAGACGGGCGAGCGGCACCAGCGGGGTCTCGCCGACCGCCCGGAGCAACGGGTCGTCCGTTCGAACTCGGGTCGGTGCACCGGGTTCGGCGGAACCGGGACGGAGGCAACGGTCGATCGCGGGCATGGTTCGTCCTCCGAAACTCCTCCTTCCCTAACGGACCGCCCTACACCAAGCGACCACCGTCGGACGTCGGGCCGGGCCGCGCGAGGGCCCGACCACCGATCCCACGACGAGCCGAATTCACTGGAGCTGGATGAGATGGGTACACCGGACGCCCCCGTGACCGATCGAGTCCTGAAGGTCGACCCCGACCTGCCCGAGGAGCGCCTCGGTCAGGTGCTTGTCGAACACCTCGCAGAGAAGGTACGGGTGCGAGAGGGCGCTGTGGCGGAACACGCAGTTGGTCCGGACGATCCGCAGATGGCCGTCCGGCATCTCCTGGGCGGTGCACCGGAAGCCGAGCCGGTTGAGCGCCGAGACGAGGTTCCGGGTTCGTTCGCTCGGGGTGCCTCCCTTCGGGATCTCGTTCGCCACCCTGCGGGCCATACGACGCGCCGCCTCGGCAAAGAGGGCGCTGACGTACCCCTCTCCCTCTTGGTCGAGCAGCTCGTCGACGACGGTGTCGAGGATCAGGTCGTACTTCTTCGGAAACAGGTCCTGCCCATCGCCGGTGAGCGCGTAGCGCTTGCGCGGCCGTCCCACTCCCTCGCGCCGGAACGACGGCACGACAAGCCCGCGTTCCTCCATCCGATCCAGGTGACCTCGCGCGGCGCTCTCCTGGATGCCGAGCTTCTTCGCGAGGTCCCGAGCGGTGCGAGGGGCGATGGCGAGCTCTTCGAGGATCCGACCCCGCGTCCCCTCGAGCTGCTCGTGCGCGGACACCGACACCTTCCGTCTCCCCCTCTCCGTGGACCCGGTTCGATTTACACACCGCGCCATGCTTAAATAACGGTATCGGCTCGTATCCGGTCGAGATCAATGGCGAGCAACGCGCCGTCGCACACGCTCGAGGTCGAGGACCTCCACGCGGAGGTCGCCGGAAAGGAGATCCTCAAGGGCGTCAACCTCACCCTGCACGCCGGCGAGCTCACCGCGCTCATGGGGCCGAACGGCTCCGGGAAGAGCACGCTCGCCTACGCCCTGATGGGCCACCCCAAGTACAAGGTGACGAAGGGCCGCGCGCTGCTCGACGGGCAGGACCTGCTCAAGCTGAGCGTCGACCAGCGCTCGCGCGCCGGTCTCTTCCTCGGGTTCCAGTATCCCCAGGAGGTCTCGGGTCTATCGCTCTCGAAGTTTCTCTGGACCGCGTACATGCAGCGCCACACCGCGCAGAACGCCGACACGGCCGGGTTCGACCGGGACCTGAAGACGCACCTCGACTACCTCGGGATGAACCCCGAACTGCTGAAGCGCTCGCTCAACGAAGGGTTCTCCGGCGGCGAGAAGAAGCGCGTCGAGGTCCTCCAGATGGCGACGCTCGCGCCGGTCTTCTCGATCCTCGACGAGCCCGATTCCGGGCTCGATATCGACGCAGTTCGCTCGGTCGGGGAGACCGTCGCGAAGCTCCACCGCCCCGAGGCGGGGATCCTCGTGATCACGCACTACCAGCGGATTCTGAAGTACCTGCAGCCCGACCGGGTCCACGTGATGGTCGACGGGGTGATCGCTCGGTCGGGCGGCCGCGAGCTCGCGGAAGAGCTCGAGCGGACGGGCTACGAGCCGATCCGCGGCGCTCCCGAGGCCACGACCTAAGCGAGGTCTCCCTTCCGTACGAAGGCACGGGAGGTTCGATGGACGTTTCGAAGATTCGCGAGGATTTCCCGATCCTGGCGCGCTCGATCGGGGACCGGCCGCTCGTCTACCTCGACTCCGCCGCGACCTCGCAGAAGCCGACCTCGGTGATCCGCGCCGAAGAGCGGTTCTACGCGTCTCAGAACGCGAACGTGCATCGGGGCGTCTACGCGCTGAGCGTCGAGGCGACCGATGCCTACGAGGCGGCGCGCGCCCGGGTCGCTCGGTTCCTGAAGGCGAAGGATCCCTCCCAGGTGGTCTTCCTGCGAGGGACGACCGAAGCGATCAACGTCGTGGCGACCAGCCTCTCCCGCGGCCTGCTGAAAAAGGGGGACCGGGTCCTCACCACCGTCATGGAGCATCATTCGAACATCGTTCCGTGGCAACTGCTGCGGGACGCCGCGGGGATCGAGCTCGATTTCGTCGACATCGATGAGCACGGGGCGTTACGGGCGGACGACCTCGAACGGAAGCTCGCGCGTCGGCCGAAGGTCGTCACGTTCACCCACGTCTCGAACGTCCTCGGCACGGTGAACCCGGTGCGCGAGATCGCGGAGCGAGCGCACGACGTCGGCGCGCTCGTCGTCCTGGATGCCGCGCAGTCCGTGCCCCACCGGCCGGTCGACGTCTCCACGCTCGGGGCCGACCTGCTCGCGTTCTCCGGCCACAAGATGCTCGGCCCGATGGGGATCGGCGTGCTGTGGGGGCGGTCGGACCTGCTCGAGAAGATGCCGCCCGCGCTCGGAGGGGGTGAGATGATCCGGGAGGTCCATCAGGACCGGGTCAGCTTTGCCGACGTTCCCGCGAAGTTCGAAGCCGGCACCCCGAACGTCGCGGGCGCGGTAGGCCTCGCGGCCGCGGTCGACTATCTCGAAAGCGTCGGCTGGGACGACCTTCGGGCCCACGACCACCGGCTGCTCGACCGGTTCCTGCAGCGCGGCCCCGAGCGGCTCGGTCCCGCGCTCACGGTCTTCGGACCTCCGGAGTCGAAGGACCGCGACTCCGTCGTGTCGTTCCGACTCGAAGGCGTCCACCCCCACGACGTGGCGAGCCTCCTCGACGCGGAGGGCATCTGCGTACGCGCCGGACACCACTGCGCCCAGCCTCTGATGGAACGCCTCGGGGTCCCAGCGCTCACGCGCGCGAGCCCCTACCTCTACAATACTGAGGACGAGGTCGACCGTCTCGTGGCCGCGCTCGGACGCGTGATCGAAACGTTTCGCGGCTCGCGAACGGTTCCGACGGCCGCTTCCTAGACCGAACGGTCCGGCCCAAAGCGTGGATCCGTGACCTGTCGCGGGCGCGCAGACAGGGGCCGTCGACGCCCCACATTCTTCGATGGCGGAGATTCTGTCGCCGACTTCACGACCTCTCATTTAAATACACCGGAGTGATGGAATTCCTCGAGGCAGGTATGGCTCAGGCCAGCGAGATCACGCCTCTCGATTACACTCGATACGACTTCAAGAATCCGGAGACGTACCGCCTCCGGATCAAGAAGGGCCTCTCGCGCGAGGTCGTCGAGCAGATCTCCCACTTCAAGAACGAGCCGGACTGGATGCTCGAGTACCGGCTCCGGGCCTACGACCACTTCGTCGAGCGCCCGATGCCCGACTGGGGACCGAGCCTTTCGGACATCGACTTCGACTCGTACACGTACTACGCGAACCCTCTGCTCGAGGGCGAGACCAAGCGGAAGTGGGAGGACCTCCCCGCCGACATCAAGAACACGTTCGAGAAGCTCGGGATCCCGAAGGCCGAGCGCGAGTACTTCGGGGGCATCGGTGCCCAGTACGACAGCGGCACGGTCTACCACAAGATCCGGGAGGACCTGGCCGCGAAGGGCGTCGTCTTCTGCGACACGGACACCGCGGTGAAGGAGTACCCCGATCTCGTCCGGAAGTACTTCGGGCGGATCGTCCCGTACAACGACAACAAGTTCTCCGCGCTGAACAGCGCGGTCTGGTCCGGGGGCAGCTTCGTCTACGTCCCGCCCGGCGTGGACGCCGGCATCCCGCTGCAGGCGTACTTCCGCATCAATGCGAAGAACGTCGGGCAGTTCGAGCGAACGCTCATCATCGCCGACAAGGGCGCGAAGGTCCACTACGTCGAGGGATGCACGGCCCCGGTCTACTCGACCGATTCCCTCCACGCCGCCGTGGTGGAGGTCGTGGCCGAACCGAATGCCAAGGTGCGGTACACGACGGTCCAGAACTGGTCGAAGAACGTCTACAACCTCGTGACGAAGCGCGCGGTCGCCTACGAGAGCGCGCTCGTCGAGTGGGTCGACGGGAACCTGGGTTCGAAAGTGACGATGAAGTACCCGTCCGTCTACCTGCGGGGACGGGGCTCCCGGGCCGACATCCTGTCGGTCGCGTTCGCGAGCGAGGGCCAGATCATCGACTCGGGCGCGAAGGCCGTCCACTCGGCGCCGGACACCTCGAGCAAGATCATCGCGAAGTCGATCGCGATCCGTGGCGGACAGACGAGCTACCGGGGTCTGCTCCACGTGGCGCCGGGCGCGACCGGGGTCAAGGCGGCGGTGCGGTGCGACGCGCTCCTCCCCGA
Source organism: Thermoplasmata archaeon (assembly GCA_030042815.1). GTDB lineage: Archaea > Thermoplasmatota > Thermoplasmata > Lutacidiplasmatales > UBA184 > Lutacidiplasma. The sequence continues at coordinate 5,905 of JASHYY010000138.1, forward strand.
CGAGCGGGGGCGGTCCGACACCTATCCGTACAACGAGATCCACGAGGAGGACGCGACGATCACCCACGAGGCGGTCGTCGGGAAGATCGGCGAGGAGCAGATCTTCTACCTCATGAGCCGGGGGCTCACCGAGTCCGACGCGATCCACCTGATCCTGATGGGGTTCCTCGCGGAGTTCGCGAAGGAGCTCCCCGTCGACTACGCGCTCGAGCTGAACCGGCTGATCCAGCTCGAGATGTCCGGCGCGGTCGGGTAGGCCGGCGCGCCGCGAGCGCCGTTCCTCCGA
>JASHYY010000139.1 GCA_030042815.1 Thermoplasmata archaeon
GGCGAGGGCGCCGAGCCCGGAGGAGAAGGCGAGCCCCGCGCGACCGGATTCGATGGACGCGAGCGCGGACTCGAGGACGGCCCGGGTGGGATTCCCGCTCCGGCTGTAGACGTACCCCTGATTCACGTCCGGAGCCGACTGGCGGAACGTGCTCGAAAGGTAGATCGGCGGGTTCACGGCCCCGGTGGCCGGGTCGGCGGGCTGGCCGTCGTGGATCAGTCTCGTATCAAACCGCATGGGAGCTCCCCTCCTCGGAGAGGAAACCGACCAGGTCGTGGCGAGTGAGCACCCCGATCGCCGTCCCGGTCGCGGCGTCGCGAACGAGAACCGCGCGCTCCTCCTTCAGTCGATGGAGCACCTCGGCGACCGGGGCGTCCGCTGGGACCTCGGGGAAGGGAGGGGACAGGACCTGCGCCACGGAACGCTCGAGGACGGTCGCGTCGGCGAGGCTCGCCCGCAGTACCTCTTCCTCCTGGAAGCTCCCGGCGTTCGTCGACCCCGAGAGCACCGGCATCTGGGTGAACCCGTGGTGGCGGAGCAGGGTGAGCGCGTCCCGGACGACCGTCATCGGGTCGACCGCGACGATCGCGGGGATCGGGCCCTTGCGTCCGAGGAGGTCCCGCGCGGTCGACCCGACGTCCAAGAAGCCCTTCTCGCGCATCCAGTCGTCGGAGTAGAATTTCGAGAGGTACCGATCGCCCGAGTCCGGGAGGATGACGACGACCGTTGCCCCCTCGGGCAACGGGCGCGTCCCGAGCCAACGAAGCGCTCCGGCGACCGCCGAGCCGGCCGAACCTCCGACGAACAGGCCCTCCTCTCGAGCGAGCCGCCGGGCCATCAGGAACGACTCCCGGTCGTTGACCTCGACGAACTCGTCCAGGTACTGGAAATGGATCGACTTCGGGACCATGTCCTCGCCGATCCCCTCGACCTGGTACGGGACGGCCTTCGGGAGCTGCCGGGTGCGGAAGTACGGTCCGAGGATCGAGCCGGCCGGGTCGACGGCGACGATCCGGACGTTCGGCCGACGCTCCTTGAAGTAGCGTCCGACGCCGCTCATCGTGCCGCCCGTGCCGACCGTCCCCACGACGGCCGCGAGTTCCGGACCTCCGTCCTGATCGATCTCGGGGCCGGTGGTCCGGTAGTGGGCCGCCGGGTTCGCCTGGTTCTCATACTGGTTCGGGTAGAAGGCGTCCGGAATCTCCCCGGCGAGGCGCCGCGCGACCGAGTAGTGGCTCAGGGGATGGTCGGGGGGCACCCCGGCCGGCGTAACGACCACGCGGGCCCCGTACGCCCTCAGGAGGCGGATCTTCTCCGAGCTCATCTTGTCCGGGATGACGAACACGATCCGGTAACCTCGGACGGCGGCGACGAGGGCCAACCCAACGCCGGTGTTGCCGCTGGTCGCTTCGACGATCGTGCCGCCGGGCTTCAGGCGGCCGTCCCGCTCGGCCTCCTCGACCATGCTCGCGCCGATCCGGTCCTTGACCGACCCGCCCGGATTGAGGTACTCGAGCTTCGCGAGCACCCGATAGGGCACGACGGCCGCCACGCGACGCAGCGGCACGACGGGAGTGTGCCCGACGAGGTCGAGGATGCTCTCCGGCGGGCGGCCCGCGGTCGCCATCGTCCCGCGCAACCGGACCGGACCATTAATCTTCCCGGCTCCGGGGGGGAGGCCCCCGAGACGAGGGTCCACCGGAATCCGTCTAGTTCGTACTCGTCCGTTCGCGTCCGACGTATCGCTTAAGGAGCACCCCCTCCTCGTTCGCGCGAGTTCCCGATGCTCGGCTCGCTCGAAACCGAGGTCCTGCTCTCGCTCCGCCAGCTGAAGGAGGCTCCGGCGAGGGACGTCCGACGCCAGCTCGAGCAGCGGGGAATCCGGGTCGCCTACACGACGGTCGCGACGATCCTCTCGCGGCTGTTCGACAAGGGACTCGTCAAGCGCCGCCGGGAAACCTGCCGCGGGGGCGAGCGGTACGTCTACCGACCGGCGGCCGTCGAGCAGAAATACCTCGTCAATCTGCTGCGGGGCGTCGTCGCCATGTTCGGCCCGGCGGGGGTTGTCCACCTGAACGAGGAGATCGCGAAACTCGACCCGTCGCAGGAGCAGGAGCTCCGCCGACGGCTCGGTCTCGACTGAGCCTCGCCCTCGAACCATGTCCGGGACCGGAATCGCAGTGGCCTACCTGCCGGTCCTGGTCTGGGTCGGTCTCGGCACCGGGCTTCTGATCGCGTACCGACGGTCCGCATCTCCGACCGTGTTTCGGCTCGCCGCCGTTTTCCTCGGTACGTGGGCGGTGCTCGCGACCACCGTCCTCCTGTGGGTCCTGACGAACGGCGGCGCCGCCGCGGTCGTCCTCCTTGTCCGCTCCCCCCTGACCCTGTTCGAGGAGCGCTTCCTCGAGGTTTGGCTGTTCGGTGCCGTTGGGGCGTTCGCGGTGTTCCTCACGGCGTTCCTCCTCAGCCAGGCCGTGGGCCGGGGATTCCTGCGGCTCCTGCGGCCGCGCGAGCTGCCCTGGCCCGGCGCCCTTTCCCGGCCGGCTCCTTCCACCGTCCTCCTCGCCTTCCCCTCCCGCCGGGCCGAGGCGTTCACTTTCACCCTGCTGCGCCCGATGCGTCCCGCGGGGCAGCGACGACGAGACGTCGTGCTCGTCTCGGAGGGACTGCTCGAGCAGCTCACACCCGAAGAAACGGAGGCGGTCGTCGCGCACGAGCTCGGCCACATCCGCGAGCTGGACGGCCGGTACCTCACGTTCATCCGCACCCTCGCCCGCATGATGCGGTGGGACCCCGTGCTTGCCTACCTCGCCGACGCCCTCACGCGCCGGGAGGAATTCCGGGCCGACCTCGACGCCGTCGAGCTAACGGGGCGGCCGAGAGCGCTCGCCCGCGCCCTCTACAAGGCGAGCGTCCTCGGTCCGGGTCGGCCGCGCACCCTCGCGGGCCTGCTCGGGACGGGCGGGAAGCGGGGGCGCGTGGAAACGATGAAGCGGATCCGGAGGCTTGTCGCGCTCGCCGAGAGCGGACGGTACCCGGAGGACCCCGGTGCCTGAACGGCCGTCCGGCGGGCGGCGCCGAACGCACGCGGTCTCCGTGGCCGTCGCGCTCTTCGCGCTCGCCCTCGTCGTAGGCGCCTCGCCCGCGGCGCGAGCGGCTCCCTACCCCCCGCTCCCGGTCGCACTGGACCGGGATTTCGTCGGGAACCTGACGGCGCCGACGCTCGCCCCGGGGGACTCGGGCGCGATCGCCTTCACCCTCTCGAACCCGCTTGCCGGCACGATCTCCTCCGTCGCCGTCACGCTCGACCTCTACGCGTTCAACGGCTTTCCCGGAAACGACACCTCGGCGGTGCCGGTGGCCGGGGCCCCGGTGCTGACGACCCCGACGACTTCGGGACCGTACGCGAACCTCTCCGCAGGGACGCTCGGGCCGGGCGCCCGGTACTCCGGCTCCGTCGGGGTCGCGACCTCCGCGTCGACCCCGTCGGGCGCGTTCGCGGTCCGCATCGCCGTCGCGTTCGACCTGGCGTCGAACGGGACGGCCTACCGCCTCGAGTCCCGGGGCTGGTTCAGCGGCGCGGTGTGGCAGGCGGCGACCGAGCTTCCGAACGGGAGCGTGACCCTGAATCTCAGCGTCCTCGGAGTGTCCGGGGTCGTCCCCGAGACCACGGTGTACGTCGCTTCGTCGTCGTGGGACTGGGTGCTCGGCGGCGTCCTGGCCGCGGGGTTTGTCCTGGTCGGGCTCGGGGCCTGGGTCTACTTCCGAAGGGGGCCCGGCTCGACCTCGGGCACCCGGTAGGCGCTCGACCGCGAGACCCAGGCGCCGAGGGCCTTCGGGAGCAGCCGTACGAGCGACGGCGAGCTTGCGAGAAGCTCGCGAACGACGTGGGTCGGGAAATCGATGTCCCCGAACGCGACGATCGTCGCCTCGCTCCCCGCCTCCCGCAGGGCCGCGACGACGGCGTCCAGCTCCGCGTCGGTGAGGCGCGTGAACACCCGGCGGAGGTAGAGTGCCCGGTGCAGCTCGTCCCCCAGCTCGGCCTGCCAGGTCCGGTCGTACTCGGCGAGCGCCCGTTCCGTCAGGTCGTCGCGCGCGAGGGCCCGATGCGCGACCTCCGCCGCGATCTCGGCGCACCGCATTCCCGTGAAGATACCCCCGCCCGACAGCGGCTTCACTTGCGCCGCCGCGTCGCCGACCAGGACGACGCGGGGCCCGTGGGTCTTCGGCAGCGCCCCGATCGGGATCCCCGAGACGAGGTAGGCGGTCGGACGGCCGAGTCGCTGGCCGAACCGTCGGGCGAGGTGGCCGAGGAGACGCTCGTAGTAGATGCGCGCCGGGGTGCCGTCGGCGTCGCTCGCGACTCCCACGCGAGCCCCGCCGGCCCCGTCGGGGATCCACCACCCGAAGAGTCCCGGCGCGACCGTGCGGCCGAGGTAGACCTCGACCGTGTCGGGATCGCCCGGGCTCGAGGGGATCTCGGCCTCGAACGCGGGGAGGATCTCGACCGGCCGCCGCAGCCGGAACGCTCGCGCGACCGCGCTGCCGACCCCGTCCGCCCCGACAACGAGGCGGGCCGAGAGCTCGAACGCTTCCCCGTCCGCGCGGCTCGCCCGGACGCGCACGGCCCCGTCGCTCGACCCCTCGGACTTCCCGTCGAACCGGACCCCGGTCCGGAACTCCGCGCCCGCCCGTGCGGCCCGGTCCGCGAGGAAGACGTCGAGCCCGGCCCGGTCGATGACGTAGGCCCGGGGCTCGGACGCCTTGAACGAGATCGAGCCGAGCGACGGTCCGAAGACCGACGCGCCGCGGACCGACGTGCGCACGAACGAGTCCGAGCCGGCGAGGTCGAGCACGCGTCTCGAGATCAGACCTGCGCACTGGACCGGTTGGCCC
>JASHYY010000014.1 GCA_030042815.1 Thermoplasmata archaeon
GGCGCCCTGCCGCACCACCGCGTCGACCACTTCCTTTCTCCGCGCGAACCCCACGACGGTGTGGCCCCCGCGAACGAGTCGAGTCGTCATGTTGCCGCCCATCTTCCCGAGTCCTACCATTCCGATCTCCATCGTGCCTTCACCTATCCTTCCGTTACCCCGACCCCCGCCAGTTCCTCCCGGAGGTGGCGCGGATCCTCGACGCGCAGAGTGCGCACCCCGAGGCGTGCCGCCGCCGCGACGTTCTCGGGTCGGTCGTCGAGGAAAAGCGTCGCCTGCGGCTCCTGCTGAGTGACCGACAACGCGAGCCGGAACGCGGCCGGGTCCGGCTTCCGCCGGCCGGTGTAGCAGGAACTGAAGAAATCGTCGAAGATCTCGTGGAGCCCGAAGGTGCGGATCCGGTACTCGTTGAGCTCCCGTGACTCATTGTTCAGGACCGCCATCCGATACTCTCCGCCCTTCCGAAGGTCGCGCGCGGTCGCGATCGCCTCCGGATGCGGGCGGGACCGTTCGAACATGTAGTTCCGAAACTCCGCACGAGAGAAGGAGCGCGGTTCGTAGAAGACGGTCGCATCGAGGTATCCCTCCGCATCCAACCGCCCGGTCTCGAATTCGGCCTCGACGCGCGCATGCCGGTCCTCGAACGCCGTCGCGTCGAGCCGAAACCGGACGATCGCGTCGGCGCGCGATGCACGGTCCCACCCGTTGGTGAGCAGGACGCCGCCCACGTCCCAAAGGAGGAGCGAGGGTCTATCCACGAAGCGCCTCGCTCAGCCGGGCCAGGCCGGCCGCCACGTCCGACCCGAGGTCCACCCGCACCACCCGTCGACCCTTCTGTCGAAGGGCCCGGTAGTCGCCGATCGACTGGGACCGGATCAGATCGCCGAAGGTGTAGTCGGACCCCGGGACCGGGACGTCGTGGCTCGGGGAGTCGACGATCTGGAGAAAGAGGCCGGTGTTCGGGCCGCCCTTATGGAGCTGACCGGTGGAGTGGAGGAACCTCGGACCGTAACCGAAGGTGCTCGCGACGCGGAGCCGCTCGAGAAGGTCCCGGCGGATCGCCTCGAGAGCACGCGAGGTGGTCTCCGTCGGAGCGAGATAGGCCTGGAGGGAGACGTAGTCCCCGGGTCGAGCGCTGGCGACCCAGGTCCGTAGCGCCGGCCCGAGCGAAGCCGGGTCGGCGGCGGGCACCGTCACTACGTCGCGGGCCGGGGCCGTGCGGCGAGACGGTTCCATGGCCTTTCGCGCGAGTTCTTTGGCCAGCTCGACATCGGGCTGGTCGTACGGGTCGATCCCGACGACTCGGCCGGCGCTCGCGACCGCCATCTCCCAGCGGAAGAATTCCTCGCCTATCTCGAGGACCCCGGGCATCCGTACCCGAAAGACGGGAAAACCTGCCGCCTCGAGCCGGTTGACGTGGTCTTCGATCGCCGGGTCCGCCGGCGTGCCCTCCTGGATCTCCACGAACATTCGGTCCGGGCCGTACTGTTCGACCGGTGCCGGGGGTTCGTCGACGACGGGGACGATGCCCCGGCCGATCTTGCCGGTGCTTTCCGCGACCAGTTGCTCGAGCCAGACCGGGAACGCCGCGAGGCTCTCGGACGCGTAGAACGTCAGCTTGTCGCGGCCGCGGACCGCGAGGTCGCCAAGGGCGGCTCCCAGCGCCAGGCCCGGGTTATCCCGCACCGCGACGGTCGGCGCGCACGCCTCGGCCATGGTCCAGGCGCGGTCGAGGAGGCCCTCGATATCGACGCCGAGGAGCGCGGCCGGCACGAGGCCGAACAACGTGAGAGCGGAATACCGGCCTCCGACGGTCGGAAGCGCGCGGAAGACGGCGCGGAAACCGTCCCGCCGCGCGAGCGCCTCGAGGCTGGTCCCGGGATCGGTGATCGCGACGAACGCCCGTCCCGGGTCGCTGCCGGTCGCGCGTCGGACCTCCTCGGCGAAGTACCGGTAGAAGGAAAGCGGCTCGATCGTCGTTCCGGATTTGCTCGAGACAAGGAAGAGCGTCCGACGGATGTCGAGACGGGCGGCCAGGGCCCGGACCGCATCGGGATGGGTGGAATCGAGGACCCAAAGCCGTAGGTCCTCCTGCTTCCCTCCAAAGACTCGGCCGAATACCTCCGGGGCCAGGCTCGAGCCTCCCATCCCGAGGACCACGGCGTCCTGGATCCCGTCCCTTCGCACGGCCTCGACAAAATCCCGGAGCCGAGGGACCTCGGCGTGCATCATCTCCGGCAACCGAAGCCATCCCATCCGACTCTCGACGTCCGACGGAGGGGCGGCGGGCCAGAGAGTGGCGTCGAGCTTCCAGAACCGTTCCGGCACCCTCTCCTGCTGCCACGCATCCCACAGCGCGCCTACCCGCATCCCTTCCGGACCGAGGCTCCAGGAGGCACGGTCGATGGCCCCGGCGAGAAGGGCGACCCGCTTCTCCTCGAGCGAGGCCAGCAGGTGCGTGTAGGACTCCGAGAACAGCTTCACCCCTTCGACCTGCAGGTCGTCGTTGATACGGTCGAGGTCGATTCCCGCCGCCCGAGCCCGAGCCAGGACGTCGCGCGCTTCGGGTACGCCCTCGAGGACCGTGTCGCCGCGTACCAGTCCGTGCTGCTCGAACGCCGTGAGGGTGGCAGGGGGGATCGTGTCCACCGTCCCCGGGCCGATCAATTCCTCGACGTAGAGGGTATCTCGGTAGGTCGGGTCCTTCGTGCTGGTGCTCGCCCAGAGTACTCGTTGAGCGGGTCCCCGGGGACTCGCGGGGCCCACCGCATTCGCCGGAAAGAGCTCGCGGAACCGAGCGTAGATCACCTTGCAGTTCGCGATTGCGACCCGACCGCGAAGGGATTTCGCTTCCGGCGACGCCGACGCGTCCAGCGCCCGATCCACTGCAGTATCGATACGGCTCACAAAGACCGAGGCGACCGAGGCAAGGTGGCCCGGCTCTCGAGCTCGGCCCGCCCCCCGAAGGTACGCCTGGGCGATCGCCTCGTACTGGCGGAGGGAGAAGATCAGGGTCACGTTGACGTTGATGCCCTCGGAGATCAGCTGTTCGATCGCGGCGACCCCTTCGGCGGTGGCGGGGACCTTGATGAGGACGTTCGGGCGCGCGACCTCGTTCCATAGCCGCCGCGCTTCGGCGACGGTCCCGGTGGTGTCGTGAGCGAGTCCCGGAGCGACCTCGAGACTGACGTAGCCGTCCGATCCGCTCGTGCGATCGTAGACCGGTCGAAGGACGTCCGCGGCTTCGGTCACGTCCCGGACCGCTAGCCGCTCGTAGAGCGTCTCGGCCGAGAGACTCGGACTCTCGGCGAGCAAGGTACGTAGCTGGTCGTCGTAGTCGTGACTACCGGCGATCGCCTTGTCGAAGATCGTCGGGTTGATCGTTACTCCCGTGATCCCCTCTCGCTCGACCATTCGCTCGAGATCGCCCGACGTGAGCAGGCTCCGTCGAATGTAATCGAGCCACGGGGATTGGCCGTGCCGGGTCAGTTCCGTCAGCGCCGTCATCTGGGCGTGCCCGACGAACCCTGGATCGACTCCAGGGCGACTTCCACGACGTGCTCCGGTGTGATCCCGAGCTCCTTCAGCACGGTCGGGCCCGGTGCCGACGCCCCGAACCGATCGACCCCGACCGAGTGTCCGCCCGAGCCCACGTACCGCGACCAGCCGAGCGTCGTGCCGGCCTCGACCGAGACCTTGGGCAGCGCGGGAGGGAGGACGAAATCCCGATACTCGCCGGGCTGTCCGTCGAACAGCCTCCAACAGGGCAGAGACACGACGCGCGCCCGGGTCCCCCTCTCCGCCAGGAGTCGCTGAGCTTCGAGCGCGACCGCCACTTCGGACCCTGTCGCGACGATCACGACCTGCGGGGTCCCACCCGCCGCCTCCGAAAGGACATACCCCCCGCGCGGCACCCCGTCTCGGATCGCGAATCGATCCGGGTCGAGCACCGGGATCTTTTGACGGGTCAACGCGAGGGCGACCGGGCCCCGATGCTCGATCGCGAGTCGCCATGCGGCCACCGTCTCGTTCGCATCCGCGGGACGGATCACCAGCAGGTCGGGGATGGCGCGCAGCGCGAGGAGGTGCTCGACCGGTTGGTGGGTCGGGCCGTCCTCTCCGAGAGCGATGCTGTCGTGCGTGAACACGAGGACGAGGTGCGTCTTCTGAAGGGCGGCGAGTCGGATCGACCCCCGTGCGTAGTCCGAAAACTGGAGGAAGGTGGCCCCGTAGGGGATCAACCCCCCGTGCAGTGCCATCCCGTTGAGCGCGGCGACCATCGCATGCTCCCGCACCCCGAAGTGGAGGTTCCGCCCCGACGGGTCGGTCGGCGAGAAGTCGCTCGACTGTGCCAGCAAGGTCTTCGTGGAGGGGGAGAGATCCGCGGCGCCGCCGACGAGGGCCGGCAGACGGGGACCGATCGCCGCCAGGAATTTCTGCGAGGCGTCCCGCGTCGCGACCGGTCCGTCCGCGGGGCGGAACGACGGCGCAGGGTCGGACCAGCCCGAGGGAGGAATCCCCGCGTACTGCGTGTCGAACGTCTTCGCACGCCCGGGGTCGGATGCGCGGTACCGTTCGCGGACCTGCTCCCATTCCTCCTGCCACCTCTTTCCGCGATCGATGGCTTCGCGGAAATGCGCGCGCGCGCTGTCGGGGACGAGGAACGTCGGTTCGAGCGGCCAGCCCAGCTTCTCCTT
>JASHYY010000140.1 GCA_030042815.1 Thermoplasmata archaeon
ATCACCGGGCGCTCGGAGAGCGCGCGGTCGAGGTCGTCGCGCGTCGGCGCCCGTCCCTCCCGGAACTGCTCGACCTGCCAGCCCCGCGCCACGACCGCGCCGCCCGGTCGGAGGCCCGCCCAGCCGCGGACCCGCTCGACGAGCTCGGCGACCGATCGGACGGCGGCGAGGTCGTGCCCCTGCCGACCCCGCGCGACGTCCGCGAGATGCAGGTGGGCGTCCACGAGCCCGGGGACGAGGAGCTGGCCGCCGAGGTCGTGGACCTCCGCGCCGGTCGGGACGACGCGACCGACCTCCTCCGAGCTCCCGACCGCGGTGACCCGCCCGCCCTCGATGAGGAGCGACCCGGCCCACCGTCGGCCGGTGAAGACCCGGCCGCTGCGGAAGAGGTGGGCCTCGGCCATCCGTCGACCGGGGTCGGAGAGCCGACCGGGATGAAAGGGTTGGGCGTCTCCTTCCGAGGACGGGGTCCCGGGGTCGTCGGCGCCCGCGGGCGGCCCTCCTCCTTTAACCCCGGCCACGGTTCGGTGGGCGGAGGTTCCCCCGAGGTGTCCCATGCCGATCTCGTCGCTTCGCTACCGGTTCCGCCAGCCCCTGAACGTTCCCGCGGCCGCCGCCTTCACCTGGTGCACCGACTTCGGTCCGGGCGACGGACGGTTCTTCTCGGTCCGCACCGAGCGCACCGTTCGCCGCCTCACCGACGACACGATGATCCTCACCGACACCACGTATCCCGAGGGCGGGCGGCGGCGGATCTCCCGGCTCGTCCGGATCGACGCGGGGCAGCTCGCCTGGACGAACACCCACCTCGACGGACCGTTCCAGAACTCCCAGTACTGGTACCGGATCGTGCGCACCGGCCCGCGGACATGCTACCTCGACTTCCGGGGCTTCCGCCTCATCTCGACCCCGCGGCCGATCTCGGAAGCGGAGCGGTCGCAGAGGGCCGAGGAGGAGCGGCGCGGCGATGCGGGGATGTGGCGGAAGCACATCGCCCCGGCGCTCGAGCGGGACCTCGGATCGCGGCCCGCCCGGCGGCGTCGGGCCCGACGCCGGTCCTCGCGTTAGCGCGGCCGGGCTGGGATAGGGAAAGGGTTCGGGTCTCGCGTCCCTACACGTCGAGGTACCGGTAGAACTCGTACGGGTGCGGGCGCAGGTTCAACTCGAGCTGCTCCTCCCGCTTGAGCTCGATGTAGGTGTCGAGCAGCGACTTCGCGAAGGCCGGGCGCAGGAACGCGCGGTCGGACTCGAGGCAGTCGAGCGCCTCGCCGAGCGACCCGGGCAGCTCCCGGATCTCGAGCTCGCGGCGCCGCTCGGGCGTGAGCTTGTAGATGTTCTCGTCGACCGGCGGGGGCGGCTCCGTCTTCTTCCGGATCCCGTCGAGCCCCGCGAGGGCGAGGGCCGCCTGCGTGAGGTAGATGTTCGCGGAGGAGTCCGGCGTGCGGTACTCGATCCGCTTCGCCCCCGGCCGGCCCCGGTGGTAGAACGGGATCCGGACGTTCGCGGAGCGGTTCGCCTTGCTCCACGCGATGAAGACCGGCGCCTCGTAGCCGGGGACGAGCCGCCGGTACGAGTTCGTGATCGGGTTCGTGATCGCGCAGAGCGCCCGCGCGTGCTTCAGGAGCCCGCCGATGTAGTACCGGCACGTCTGGCTGACCTCGGCGTACTTGTCGTCGGGGTCGTAGAAGCTGTTCCGCCCCTTCGTCCAGAGCGACTGGTTCGTGTGCATCCCGATGCCGTTGTCGCCGTAGACCGGTTTCGGCATCAGGCAGCCGACCTTCCCGTGGCGGGCCGCGACGTTGCGGATCACGTAGCGGACGTCCTGGACGTGGTCGGCCATCGGCACGAGGTCGTCGAACCGGATGTTGATCTCCGACTGGCTCGCCGTCGCCACCTCGTGATGGTGGGCGTCCATCGTCATGTGGAAGTCGTCCGCGAGGATGTTGCACATCTCGTCCCGGAGGCCGAGCAGCGAGTCGACCGGCGGGGTCCGGTGGTACCCTTCCTTGAAGCGGACCGTCGGGCGCATCGGGCCCACCTGCCAGGGCGCCTCGGCGTGGCCGAGCAGGTAGCCGGCCCCGGCCCAGGCATCGCGGACCCCCTGGACGGACGGGACGAGCTGCACGGAGTCGAAGACGAAGAACTCGATCTCGGGGCCCCAGTAGGAGCGGTCGAAGCCGGCCTCCGCGAGGACCTCCTCGGTCCGGCGGGCGACCCCGCGCGGGTCGTGCTCGTACGGGCGGTGCGCGCCCCCGATCCGGATGTCGCAGATGAACCGGACCGTGCCCCCCGATTCGGGGTTCCACGGGATCGTCGCGAGCGTCCGCGCGTCCGGGATGAGCAGCATGTCCGACTCGTAGATCTCGCGGAACCCGCGGACCGAGGAGCCGTCGAGCTTCGGCACCCCGCCCTCGAAGACCTCGGCCTCGAGGGTCGAGAGCGGGACCGAGACCATGTTGTAGCCGCCGAACACGTCGGTGTAGAACAACTGGACCCAGCGGACCTTCTCCGCCGCGAGCTTCGCGAGGACGGCGGCCCCCTCGTCCGCCGGCGTCATCGGCTTCGCGGCCTTCGTCTTCCTCGTCGCGCGCTTACCCCTTCGATTCGGCACCCGGGCGCCCCCGAGCCCCCGAGCGTGCCCTGCTACATCAAATCTGTTCCCGGATTATTGGAAACCCATCCACTTCGAGCGCCGTCAGGTTTAACTTCAACCGAGGATTTCAAGTCCCATGCGTCGAACGTCCACGCTGGACGACCTCGACCGGTCGATCCTCGACGAGCTGAACACGGACGCGCGGCGCAGCCACCGCGAGATCGCGCACCGCCTCAAGGTCTCCCCGACCACGGTGAGCTCCCGCGTCGCCCGGATGGAGGCGCAGGGCGTCATCCGAGGCTACATCCCCGTCCTCGACGACGAGCAGCTCGGCTGGGACCTCTGGGCGGCGGTCGGGATCCGGATCTCGAAGGGTCGCCTGCGCGAGGTCGAGGAGCGCCTCGCGCGGGACCCCCGCGCCTACGCGATCTACGACGTCACGGGCGACGACGACGCGCTCCTCATCGGTCGGTTCCGGGACCGCCGCGACCTCGACCGGTTCGTGAAGCACGCCCTCCAGGACCCGCACGTCGAGCGGACGAACACCCAGGTGGTGCTCAACCGGGTGAAGGAGGACCGGCGGGTCCCGGTCTCCCGCCGCCCGGCCGAGCGGGACCCGGCGCAGTAACCCCTAAGAGGGCCCGCCGCCCCTTCCGGGGCGGAGCGCGCCCATGGACTGGGGAATGGCGAACCGCATGCACCGGATGTTCCTGCCGGTCAGCGGCAACACGGTGATGCTCGCGGTCGACCACGGCTACTTCATGGGACCGACGCACCGGCTCGAGGACGCGCGGGCGACGATCACCCCGCTCCTCCCGCACGCCGACGCGCTCGCGCTCACGCGCGGGATCCTGCGGCGCGCGGTCGACCCGACGACGGCGACCCCGATCGTCCTTCGGGTCTCGGGCGGCGCGACCGTCCTCCAGGAGGACCTCTCGCACGAGGCGATCACGACCTCGATGCACGACGCCGTCCGCCTGAACGTGAACGCCGTCGCGATGAGCGTCTTCGTCGGGGCGCCCCACGAGCACGACTCGCTCGTCCACCTCGCCGACCTCGTGAACGAGGGCGAGGACCACGGTCTCCCCGTGATGGCGATCACGGCCGTCGGAAAGGAGCTCGAGAAGCGGGACGCGCGCTACCTTGCCCTTGCCTGCCGGGTGTCGGCCGAGATCGGCGCCCACCTCGTGAAGACGTACTACTGCGAGGGCTTCTCGAAGGTCGTCGAGGGCTGCCCCGTGCCGCTCGTGGTCGCCGGCGGTCCGAAGCTCGACAGCGACGAGGCGGCGCTCCGCCTCGCGCGGAGCGCGATCGACGAGGGCGCGCACGGGATCGACATGGGCCGGAACATCTGGCAGTCGGACCACCCGGTCGCGATGCTGAAGGCGCTGCGCTCGATCGTCCACGAGAAGGCGACCGTGCGCGAGGCGCTCGACGTCCTCGCCCAGGAGAAGGCCCAGCCGGCCCGACCGGCGCGGGCCGCCCCGGCCTAGCGCATCGCCTCGTTGAACGCCCGGGCGCCGAACGGTCGCCCGGTCACCTCGCGCACGCGGGGCAGCCAGTCGAACGCGGACCCCTCCCGGAACCAGTGGCGGACGAGCCACGGCCCGACCTTCCGGTTCGGCCACGTCGCGCCGCCCACCTCGCCGAGGACGGCCGCGAAGAGCTGCGGGCGGAGGAGGTTCGCGATCAGGTAGCTCGTGCCGTAGACGGGCGCCTCGACGTAGAACGAGTCCGCGAACGAGCGCGCGGGAGAAGCGTCCAGGCCGAGGACCGCGCGCTCGTACCCGCGGGTGAATCGGCCGGGGTCGTCGCCCGGCCGCAGGTAGAGCCCGAGCTCGCGCCGGATCCACTCCCCGAGCCATCCGACGTCGCGCAGGCCCGCGCGGCGGTGCTCCGCGACGAACCGTCGGACCGCGTCGGCCGAGAGGCCCGTCCGGGTGCCGAGCCAGGGTTCCGTCTGGGCGATCTCC
>JASHYY010000141.1 GCA_030042815.1 Thermoplasmata archaeon
AGCGAGGCAGACCCCCCGTTTGCCGAGCGTACGGTTTTCGTGACCGCGAAGCGCGCCTGCCCGCGACCTCGCGGACGGTCTACGGACTCGCCTCGGTCACGAAGTCGTTCACGGCTCTGGCGATCCTCCGGCTCGAGGAGGAGGGGAGGCTGTCCACGGGGGACGCCGTCGTCAGGCACTTGCCCGAATTCGAGGCCCCGGACCTCCGGGGTACTCGACGAATCACGATCCATCACTTTCTCACTCACACCTCGGGACTTCCCCCGCTTCCGTCATGGTACTACACCGCCGCCCGGAGCCTGGCCCGAGACCCCGCGCACGACCCGCGGCTCGCTCGCCGGCTCGGTTTCGACCTCGGGCATCCCCCGATCGACACGTACGAACAGTTGATGGAGTTCCTTCGGGCCACTCGGTACCGGCTCCTCGGTCCCCCGGGTCGGTACTTCAGTTACTCGAACGAAGCGTTCGCACTCTTAGGCGCCGTGATCGAGCGGGCGAGCGGACGTACCTACGAGAACTACCTCGAGGAGAAGATCCTCCGTCCCGCCGGCATGCGGGCCACCACCTTCGACACGGGCATCATGTTGCGCCAGTCCGAGGTCACGACCCTCTATTCCCCGAGACCGTCCGGGACCCGCCGAGGTCTCGTCCCTTCTCAGACCTGGTGGGAGCGGTCGTGTACCCGTGCCGGTGGAGGACTGCGGTCGAACGTCGAGGACATGGCCCGGTACGTCGAACTCTTCCTCAACGACGGCCGCGTCGACGGGGAACGCATCGTCAGCCCGGGATCCCTCCGCAAGATGACCACCCCGTACATCGAGGTCTCCCCGGGTCTCCACTACGGCTACGGTATCAGTGTCCGACCGGACCACCACGGAACGGCGCTCGTGTCCCACGGCGGGGGACTCCCGGGAATCTCGTCGTTCTTCGTCGTCGCGCGGTCTCGGGGTGTCGGAGGGGTGGCCCTTACCAACGTCGCCGGGGTTCGGCCGGAACTGCCGCTGATGGCCGAGATCAACCTGCGGCTGGGATTGCCGCTGGCGACGCCTCTGGGGGTCGTGCCTCGCCCG
This sequence comes from Thermoplasmata archaeon, assembly GCA_030042815.1. GTDB lineage: Archaea > Thermoplasmatota > Thermoplasmata > Lutacidiplasmatales > UBA184 > Lutacidiplasma. Next base: position 1,071 of record JASHYY010000141.1, read on the forward strand.
ATCACGCCGGGAACCTCGTTGCGTGAGTACAAGGGGTGGTACGGTTCGGGGGAAGGGGAGTGGTTTGAGGTGAACGCCCGGCGGGACGCCCTATGGCTCGACTTCCACGGGACGGCGGGCAAGCTCCGCGGCCTCCGGCTCCGACCGGTGGGTCCCGACCGCTTCGTCTACGGCTTCGGAGGACAAGATTCCGAGGTTCAATTCCGGCGGGACGCCCGGCGGCGTCTGTGGGCCGTGTCGGTCTCCTGGCGGATGGTACGGCGGCGCGCTCCGCGGGATCTCCAGCGGGCTCGAAAGAGAACGGTCGTCTGGTAGCGACTCGGTCCGGTCGGGTAGGTTCCCACGATCGGTCGAGTTCGCCGGTACCGTGGTCTGAGCCGAGCGGCGCGAAGGGACCCGTGGCGCTCGAGCGCTCACGACCGGGACGTGGGTCGTACGGGTTTCGCTCGTCTCCGACCCCGGTGTTCGGACCCCCGAGCCGCCGGGGGCCATCTCGCGGGGGGGCGTCCGATGCGCTTGACCATCAACATGCCCTCCGCCCGGAAGCCCACTTTGCGATACAGCCGCTGCGCGTCTCGATTCGGGACGAAGACCCCGAGGCCCAGCTGGTCGCATCCCGCCCGACGAAACCGGATCTCCACTTCGCGGAGCAGCTGGGTGCCGATCCCGTGACCCCGCCACTCCGGAAGAACGGAGAGGTCGGAAAGGAACCCCATCTTCGTCGGTCGTTCTTCGGTCCGTTGCTCCCTGGAATAAGTTCGGAGGTGAGCGAACGCCGCCCCCGCGGGAACGCCGTCCGCCTCCGCGACGAGGATGAACCCTTGGTTCTTCCGAGCCTCACGGCGCAACCTGGCGAGATTGAGGGGTCCGTGGTCCCGGGTTCGATGGAGCCGATTCCAGCGGTCCAGTTCGACCATCCGGTCGTGCAGGGCGTCCAGGCAATGCACCAGGTGCTCGCGGTCGGATGGCCGGGCCTCCCGGATCTCGACTTTCATTGGAGCCGTCCGGCGAGGAGTGCCCCGCGAGATGAGGGTTGTGCCCGGACCGGGAGGTGGGGAAGCGCGCACCACCCCCCACGGGCACGACAGCTCGTCGAGGTCGAGAGAAACCGCTTCCGAGGGAAGCGCCCCCCGGGGGCCGATTCTATCTGGAGCCAGATTTCGGTTGGTGCGCCGAGAGGAGTCCCACCGCTCGGTGATCCGCGGGGGAGCCCGGATCGCTTCGGCGAATCAGACCGTTACGGAGCGATCGCCCGCCGGCGAAGTCCGAATGCCCCCTCCGAGCTCCCGCACTCTCCGGTCCGCCGGAGGAAGGGGTTGACCGGAAAGGAGACTACCGTCGTGGGCCGAACCGGCTATCGGGTCCTAGCGGAGCTCCCTCTGCAACATTTCGAGGGTCTCTCCCCATCCTCCCTCGAAACCCGATTCGAGGTCCGCAACGTCCCCCGGGAACGAGCCCGTCCGGAGAATCTTGACCCGGACCGTCACTCGCGTCCTCTGGGGCCCGAGTTCCTCGAACCTGATCGTCTGCAGCGCCTCAAACGGCGTGGTGCCCCCTGGGAGTACCGTGGCGCTCCGGAAAACCAGAAGTTCGGGAGCGACCACTTCCAGCACGGTCCCCGACGTCTTGCCGACCTCCCCTTCGCTGTTTTGGTCGTGGATTCGGATCGAGCCGCCGGGCGTCGCGTCGAACTCAAAGACGAGCTTGACCGCCCCCTCGGGTCCCCAAAACTTCGCCGCTTTCTTCGCGTCCGTGAACATTTCGAACACCGACTTCCGCGGGAAATCGTAGTCCCGGGAAATCTTCACGGCGTTCCGTTCTCCGTCGGCGGTTTCGCTCTTCCACTTCGGGTTCATGCCTCCTCCTCCTTTAGGGACCTCTCGAGTCGGTCGAGCCGGCTGTTCCACAACCTGGCCATATCGGCCGTCCACGCCTCGATCGGGCGCATCGACTTCGGATTGAACGTGTAGAGGCGTCGCTGGGCTCTCTTCTCCATCTGGAGCACGTTCGCCTCTCGAAGCACCCTGAGGTGCTGGGATATCGCTTGGGGAGTCACGTCGAACTCGTGGCTGATCTCGGACGCGCTGAGCTTGCCTCGGTGGACAAGAATCTCCACGACCTTGCGCCTGCGCGGTTCTGCCAGGGCATGGAAGGCGTCCATAGGGAAGTCATACAGTCACTGCTTGATAAAGTTATTTCTTTAGTATAGAGAGCTCGACTGCTAGCATTCCTCCCGGGGCGTTTCCGGGGTGGGCCTTGCGTTCTCCGGCAAACTGACCCGCCCAAGGTCTGACCCTCGTCGGCCCGGAAAGGGAAATCGCGCAGGACGGGGAGTCACGCCGGGGCGGGGGGATAACCCGCCCGCGTCCCGAGGAGCAATCTAACCGTGGCAGCTGGGAGCGCCCACCGTGCGGCGGCGTCTCGCCGCCATCATGTTCACCGACATCGCAGGGTCCACGGCGCTCGCACAAGCGGAGGAAGCGGGCGCGCTGAAGCTCGTCACGGACCAGGAGAAGCTGGTTCGCCCGACCCTCGAGGCGCATCGGGGTCGCAAGGTCCAAGCCACCGGTGACGGTCTCCTTATCGAGTTCCCGAACGCGCTCGATGCGGTCGAGTGCGCCGTGGAGATCCAGCGGCGGATTCACGAACGCAACGCCGAGGAGGAAATTCAGCCACTGCGACTGCGCGTCGGGATCCATCTCGGTGACGTCCAGCGACGAGGGACCGATATCCTAGGAGACGCCGTGAACATCGCCTCCCGGCCGGAGGCGCTCGCCGACTCGGGCGGAATCTGTCTGTCGGCGCAGGTCTTCGACCAGGTCCACAACAAGGTGGCCTTTCGGCTCGAGCGACGGGCGGCAAGGGCGCTCAAGGGGGTCCGAAAGCCGGTCGAGGTCTGCCGCGTGGTTCTGCCGTGGGCCCTTCCCGAAACGCCGAGCGTTCGCGTGACGACGGTTCTCAATCGGTCTCGAAGGTCAACCCCGTCGGGGTAGCACCCTCGGTGGCGGCGAGCCCGGCCGGGGCGTACCACGCGTAGAGCTCGAGCAGAAGATACCCGGCCGCAACGAGCGGGTCCGACCGCATCAGGTCGCGTGCCCGATCGACGCGGTCGGTCCGAAAAACGAGCACTCCCCGCAACGGAACGTCGTCCAGGATGGGTCCGACGGCGATCAGCTCCCCCGACTCCCGCAGCCCCCGAAGATGGGAGAGGTGCCGCTCTTGGAGCTCGTCGGCCTCGCGCTCCGTGCGGGGTGGGGGTTGGGTTGGCCGTCGCAGCAGGCCGAGCACGTAGTGGGCCATGGGGGGCAGCCGGTCCCTCTCGGAGGGCGCCGCGGCGGGGTCGGTCATCCGGAGCCTCGGCTCGTTCGAGATCTCGTCTGCCGGTGAGAAGATCCGGACGGGGGTCGGTCACGACGGGCCGAACGCCGGGACGCCGGCTTCCGCGCGAGCAGGAGGTGGGCTCCCCCGCCACCGAGCCGGTGGAAGAAGGCGACCACGTCCTCCGGAAGACCCGCCTTCCGAGCGTAGGACTCTTCGTCCGTCGCCTCGATGCGCACGTCAGTGAATCCCGCGTCGCGCGCGAGCGCCCGTAGCTCCTTTGGTTCGAAGAACTGGAGTCGCGACGCGAGCGGCTCGGGCGTCGCCGGCGTGCCGCGGAGCTTAGAGGAACTAGAGTAGACTGCCAGGCGACCTCCCGGAGCCAGCGCCCGGTACATCTCCCGGACGGACGCCGCGGCGTCGGGGAAGAAGCCGAGCGCCCCGGTGCAGACGCAGCAGGTGTACGTTCCGTCGGGCGCGGGCAGGTGGTCGGCCTCCCCTTCGAGAATCTCGAGACGTCCGGCCGCGATCGCGTCGCGGTTGAGCGCCCGGGCCGTCCGCAGCATGTCCGGACTGTGGTCGATGCCCCGGGCCGTGCACCCCGATTCGAGCGCCCGGTGGAGGAAGGCGCCGCCGCCGCAGGCGACCTCGAGCAACCGGTCGGAGGGCGAGAGTCGGATACGGTCGAGGATGAGGAGGAAGTTCGGCCAGTGGAAGGTCGGGTCCCGGTAATTGGCGATCGCGCGGTCTCCCGTAGGGCGCCTCGCATTTCGATCCGTGAACCAGTCCCCGAGCGAGGTCGGGCCGAACGGCCGCACCACCTGGGGCAGGAACGTTCCCGCGTACCAGTCCAGCACCCCGCCCCCGAGAGAATCGACGAGCTCCGGCCAGCCGTCGACCTCGAGCCTGACCCTCGAACCCCGGCCCCCGGGTTGGATCAGGAGGTGAACGGCGACCGTCCGAGACTTTCCCCAGGTCACCGGCCGGCCGACGATCCTGAACTCCCGTCCGACTCGCCATGCGGCGACCCGGCCGAAGGTCTGTCCCCGGTCGACCACCCCACCCCTGGTTCTAGGTTCGAGTTCGATACCGAGGCGGCGCAGGCCATCGACGAGACGGTCCGCCAGGATTTCGAACGCCGCCGCCGGGGGTTCGGCGACTCGAAAATCGACGGAGATGCGCGCGGGTACCGTCCGGACCCTCGGCGCCATGGTCCGGCCATACGGAGAGCTCGAAATAATCCTGCGGCTCCGCGGACGGTCGACCGAGAGGACTCGGCCGTGCGCTGCTCGTCGTTCATGAATGTTTAAGACCCGGAGGTGAATCCCCCCGCGGTCGCCATGACCGAACCGGTGCGGGAATCGGCACGACGGCTCGTCTGAACGCGGGAGAAAAGAATGGGATTCATCGACGACCTGAGCGTGATCGTGGACCTGCTGGTGTTGGTCGCCGTGGTCATTTTCTATACGGGGTTCCTGGTGTGGTACCACACCCTGTACAAGAAGGACCCCGCCCGCGCGTACACCCATCTCCGCGAGGGCGGGTTCGTCATGGCCCTCCTGGGAGGGCTACTGGGGTTGTTCGCCCTGTGGGGGGAGTTCGTCTGGCCCCTCACCATCCAAACCCCCGGCGGTGCGCTCACGGTCTACAATATCTTCTTCTTCGATCCCCTGATCTTGCTCTCGGTCCTGCTCGTGGCCTTCGGAGCCGCCGTGTGGGCCAAGCTTCCGACGCACTTCGTGGGGGTTATGGCGGTCGTCAGCGGCGGCGGGGTGGTCTACTACGGATATCTCGGGTACCACAACAATCTCACGCTGGACCACCTCGAAACGTTCCTGCTGTTCCTGGTCTGGGGCGTCATGGCGATCGCATCGTACGGCGCGACGCTGTTCGTGGACTGGTTCGTGGTCGGGACCCAGAACCCCAGCGCCGGTCCCCTCGCTTCCTCGACGACCCCGGCGTACCCTCGGATGTGGACCGTGCTCATCATGCTCTTCCTCATCGTGGTCGTGCTCGCGGGGATCGCCGCGATCTGGTACGGGCAGGACATCACCTGGGGGCACCTGGGCGGATTGGGCCCCTAGTCGGGGGATTCGGACCCCCGCGCGGGTCCTCCCGCGGGGGGGATGCTCCGGCTCGGCCCGTCGTCCGATGCACGGCGAGCGCCGGGACCGGGCCGTCCTGGCCGTCCACCGCGGCGGAGGAAGTCAACCCACGTGCGTCAGCCAGGAAGCGTACGCCGGGTTCCGGCCGTGGATGGCGTCCTCGTACCGCTTCTGGAGACGGCGGGTGATCGGGTACGAACCGTTCCCGATCGGCCGCCCGTCCACTTCCCGGATGGGCGTGACCCCGGCGGCGGTGCCGGTATAGATCAGCTCGTCGGCGGTGAACAGCTCCTCCCGGGTGAAGTCGGTCCGCTGGAAGACCAGCCCCTCGTCCGCGAGGAAACGGATCACGCTGTCGCGCGTGATGCCGCGCAGGATCCCCGAGCTCGCGGGCGGAGTGCTCACGACGTCCTTCTTCACTCGGAAGATGTTCTCGCCCGGGCCTTCGGCGACCATCCCCTGGGCGTTCAGGAGGATCGCCTCATCGTACCCGCCCGAGACCGCCTCCATCTTCGCGAGCGCGGAGTTGGCGTAGTTGGAGGCGCACTTCGCCTGGGGAGGCAGCGAACGCGAGTCCATGCGGACCCAGCTCGAGACCGTGGCCCGGACGCCCTTCTCGACACCCTCGGCCCCCAGGTACGCCCCCCACTCCCAGGCGGCGATGGCGACCTGGATGGGGCTCTTGGTCGGGTCGAGGCCCATCTCTCCGTAGCCGGAGAAGCCGATCGGGCGGATGTACACGGTCGGGACGCCGTTCGCCCGCACGAGGTCGACGCACGCCTTCGTGAGCTCCTCGGCGGTGTACGGCAGCTTCATCCGGTACACCTTCGCGCTGTTCATGAACCGGTCGATGTGCTCCGGAAGGCGGAAGACCGCCGGACCGCGCGCGGTGTCGAAGCTGCGGATTCCCTCGAAGATCGCGTACCCGTAGTGGAGCGCGTGCGTCAGGACGTGGACGTTCGCCGTGGGCCAGTCGACGAGGCGTCCGTCCATCCAGATCTTCTTGAGCGCTCGGATGCCGACCATGGGAACCCCGTCCAGCGTAGGGAGCGCCCGCTGAATTAAGCGATGGTAAAGTCGGGCTGACCCCCCCTTCATCAACTTCGGTCCGACTCGTTGGACTGGGTGGGCGGATGATCGAGATCCGGTTTCACGGCCGGGGTGGCCAGGGAGCGGTCCTGGCCTCCGAGCTCTTGGCCCAGGCGGCGTTCCTGGACGGGAAGTCCCCGCAGAGCTTCCCGTTCTTCGGTGTCGAGCGCCGAGGCGCTCCGGTCACGGCCTACACCCGCATCGACGACCGTCCGGTCCGCCTCCGCACGTCGATCCCGAACCCGGACGTCGTCGTGGTCCTCGACCCGGGACTGCTCGGAACGACGCGAGTGACCGACGGGATCCGACCCCACGGCCTCCTGCTCGTCAACACGCCGAAGAGCTCGGAAGAGCTCGAGGCGCCGGACGGGGTGCGCCGGGCGGCGGTTGACGCGACGAAGATCGCCCTCTCGCACGGCCTCGGAACCCCGATGATGCCGATCGTGAACACGGCGGTGCTCGGTGCGCTCGCCCGGGCGACCGGGGTCGTCTCCCTCGAGGCCCTCAGCCGCGCGATCGAGCAGTTCGTGCCGCGCAGCCCGGTCGAGAACCGGCTCGCCGCACGGGACGGCTACACGACCGTGCGCACGGTCGAGGTCGGCGCGCTCCTGTCGCCGCTCCCCGTCGGCGCGCCGGTACCGCGCCCCTCGGGCGAAGGGCCGATCGCCGTCGTACCGAGCGAGACGATCCACACGGCGGCCTGGCGGACGTTCACCCCGAAGATCCACCTCGAGCGCTGCACGAAGTGCAACTTCTGTTGGAAGTTCTGCCCGGACGACGCGATCGAGTTCGACCCGCAGGGGTTCCCGCGGATCCGCCTCGCGTACTGCAAGGGCTGCGGGATCTGCGCCGCCGAATGTCCACCGAAGACGATCGAGATGCTGGAGACGCTGGCCTAGGGGGTACGGTCGATGACACGGAAGGTGCTGTCGGGAAGCTACGCCCAGTCGTACGCGGCGAAGCTCGCGCGCGCGCAGGTGATCTCCGCCTACCCGATCACGCCCCAGACGTCCATCGTCGAGAAGCTCGCCGAGTTCGTCGCCACGGGCGAGCTCGCGGCGCAGTTCATCAAGGTCGAGAGCGAGCACAGCGCCATGCAGGTCTGCATCAGTGCCTCGGCCCTGGGCGCCCGGACGTACACCGCGACCTCGAGCCAGGGGCTGCTGCTGATGCACGAGCTCCTGCACTGGGCGTCCGGCATGCGGGCCCCGATCGTGATGGGGGTGGTCAACCGGGCCGTCGCCCCGCCCTGGAACATCGGAGCCGACCACACGGACACGATCAGCCAGCGCGACACCGGCTGGATCCAGTTCTATGCGGAGAGCAACCAGGAGGTCCTCGACACGGTGCTGGAGGCGTATCGCCTCGCGGAAGACCCGCAGGTCCGGCTTCCGGCGATGGTGAACGAGGACGCGTTCTACCTGTCCCACACGGTCGAGCCGGTGGACGTCCCGGACCCGGAGACGGTGGACCGGTTCCTTCCCCCGCGCGAAGCCCATGCCGTGCTCGTCCCCGGCGAGACGATGCGTCTCGGCTCGTTCACCGGGCCCGACCACTACGTCGAGTTCCGGGAACGCCTCGCCGAGGCGAACGCCCGCGTTCCGAAGGTCTTTGCCGAGGTGGAGGCGGAGTTCCGGGACGCGACCGGGCGGGACCACGAGGGCGCCGTCCCGACCTACCGGGTGGACGACGCGGACGCGGTCCTCGTCACGATGGGGACCGCCACAACGACCGCCCGGAGCGTGGTCGACGAGCTCCGGGCCGAGGGCCGCAAGGTCGGTCTCGCGAAGATCCGCCTCTTCCGTCCGTTCCCCGAGGACGAGGTACAACGCCTCGCCCGGGTCGCGGACCGGATCGGGGTCGCCGACCGGTCCTGGACGTTCGGCCGCACCGGCCCCGTCGCGACCGAGGTGGCGGCCGCCCTCTACACCGCCCCGCGGCGACCGGCGCTCACCGGGTTCCTCGCCGGGATCGGGGGCCGGGACGTGACGCCGCACGAGGTCCGCCGGATGTACGACACGCTCCTCTCGCGCGAGGCCCCGACCACGCACTGGGTCGACCTCGAAGAGCAGGGGGTGAAGGTCGATGGCTAAGCTGACGATCCCGTCGCAAGAGCTGATGTACTCGGGGCACGCCGCCTGCCCCGGCTGCGGCGGCGCGCTCGCGATGCGGCTGCTCCTGAAGGGGCTCGGACCCCGGACGATCGTGTCGCTCCCGGCGTGCTGCTGGACGGTCATCGGAACGCCCTATCCGACCACCGCGCTGCGGGTGGGCATCCTCGACAACCCGTTCGAGGCGACCGGCGCGTCCATCTCGGGGCTCCGGGCGGCGGCCGACGTCCTCGGGATGAAGGACGTGAACATCGTCGGCTTCGCCGGCGACGGCGGGACGGCCGACATCGGCCTGCAGGCGCTCAGCGGCATGCTCGAGCGCCGGACCAACGCGATCTACGTCATGTACGACAACGAGGCGTACATGAACACGGGGATCCAGCGCAGCGGCGAAACCCCCTGGGGGGCGTGGACGACGACCACCCCGGTCTCGGGCGATCTCCACGGAAAGCCCGAGCCGAAGAAGGACATGATGGGGATCGTGCTGGCCCATCGGCCGGCGTACGCCGCCACGCTCAACCCGGCGTATCCCGAGGACTTCGACCGGAAGGTCGAGCGGGCGCGGGACATCGTCGGCCCGCGGTTCCTCCACATCTTTGCCCCGTGTCCTCCCGGGTGGAAGTTCGACTCGTCGGAGACGATCGCCCTGGGGCGGCTCGCGACCGACACCGGGGTCTTCCCGCTCTACGAGGTCGTCGACGGCCGGCTCGCGATCACGCGGAAGACGGGGGCGCTGAAGCCGGTCGAGGAGTACCTGCACGCGCAGGGCCGGTTCCACCACTTCACGCCCGAGGACGTGGCGAAGATCCAGGCGCAGGTCCGCGAGAGCTGGGACCGACTGGTCCAGCGCGAACGGGAGGACCTGAGCCGTCCGCACTGAACCGTTCCGGGCGTGTCGGAGCGGTCGCCGGGAGAGGGCCTAAATAGGGGGTCCTCCTCGGCCCCGCCGCAGCGGGGTAGGGTAGTCAGGAAAGCGGCCGGCGCCGCCGACCGTCCTGAAATCCCGACGGGCTCATAACCCGTAGATCCATGGTTCAAATCCATGCCCCGCTATTCCCTTGCGGGGCGACCGACCCCGTGTCGTGGACGGGCTTTCTCGGAGGGTTCACCGTCTCCCTCCGAGATTCCGCGTGCCGTTGGATGCGGCTCTCAGACGATCGGCTCGAGCGGTGGCTCGAGCGAAAGGCGTCGCCGCGCGGCCAACCCGGCCCCGAGGATCAGGAGCCCCGCGACCACCACGGCCCACACGAGCGCCGAACCGAGGGGAGTGGGGAGGTACTCGGGGACCGGATAGATCCAGCCGTGGTTCATCAGCTCGAGCACGATGCCCGCGAGGGTAGTGAATGTCCCGATGAGGACGAGCGCCTCCCACGTCGTTCCGGGGACCGTACCGAGACTGTAGTGCCCCGCTCCCGCCTCGATCTCGTCCTCCGCGACGCCCGTATCGAACTCCTCGGAGAGCTGGCTGTCCATCGGACCGATCGTCCCACGTTACACGGTATGTTGACGATTGCGCTCCCGGCAAGGACGGGAATCCGCCTTCCCGGATTCTTCGACATGGGCCCCCTCTCGGGGCAGCCCCGAGGCCGGGAGGTCCCGCTCTAACCGTCCGAGTCCGAACCGCCACCGGCACCTTTCGACTTGGCGCGCCGGCGCGGCCGCTTGGTCGGAGTTGGCTCTGCAGAAGCGGGAGACTCGGCGGAAGGGGGCGGCGAGGCCGGCACCTCGGTCGAAGGCGCGGCGCTCGGCGGAGGCGGTGGGGAGGCCGGCGGAGCCTCCGGTGAAGGAGAGGACGCGGGGGTCGGGGCCGCGGGGGGCGCAACCGGGGCCGGGAGCGAGGAAGGGCCCGCGTTCGGTGCCAACGTCGGCACGGGGGCAGGCTGGTGGGTCGGGGCCGGAGGCGAGCCGGGCGTGGGCGTGAGGGGCGGCCTCGCCGGGATCGGAACGAACTCTCCGGGACGCCAGGTGTGCGGCATCTTCAGGATCGAGGGATCCTTCAGGAACAGGTCGGCGTGCCCGCACGACCGGCACACCCGGGTGCCGAGGGCAAGCTCCCCCCGGGAGCGGATCGAGAGGGTGCCCCCGCCGAGCGACCCGGTCTTGAGGTCGTTTACCCAAACGAAGTCGCCCGCGCCGCAGTTCGTGCACACCGGTGCCACTGGGAACACCTTTCCGCCCTTCGCAGGCGGGCCGCCCGTAAAAACGATTGCGTCGGGGTCTGCGCGCCGGCATAACGGCCATGTAGCGACACGCCTTCGCTCCCGCGATGGCCGACGGCCTGTTCCGTCGAATCGTGGTGGCGACCGACGGCTCGACCAACGCCCAGGCGGCCCTGGAGGCGGGGATCGACCTCACGCGCCACTACGGCGGCAGCCTCGTCATCCTCGCGATCGCCCCGCTGCCGCCGGTGTATGTCTCCTCGACCGAGCCGTACGTCCCCGCCGCGGTCCCCCAGAGCGAAGTCGGGCGGTACCGGGAGATCGTCGAGGCCGCGGTCCGGAAGGCGGAGGCCGAGGGCGTTCACGACGTGTCGGGCCTTTGCGATGAGGGGGTCGTCGTGGACGAGATCCTCGCGCACCTCGAGAAGTACCCCACCGACCTTCTCGTGGTCGGCTCCCGGGGTCTTTCGACCGCTCGCCGCATCCTGCTCGGCAGCGTATCGACCGCGCTCATCAACCGGGCGCCGTGCCCGGTGCTGGTGGTCCGGGTCCCGGCTACGAAGCCGTCGGCGTGACCACGACCCGCGTGGGGACGGGCAGCTTGTGCGACGCCTTGCGGAGCGCTTCCCGAGCGTCCGCGAGGTGGGCCTCGGTCGTGTAGACCGTCAGAAGGGCCGTCCCGATCTCCGCACGGACGGCGTGGCCGACCGGCTTTCCGAAGGCGCGTCGCATCCCGTCTGAGATACGGTCCGCGCCGGCCCCCATCGCCATCTTGTGCTCCCGCAGGACCTGGTGGGGGTAGCGCCGGACCTTGAGGTGGAACTCGTTCGGGGCTGCCTTCTCGAGAACCCGGACCGCGCTGACGCGCGCCGCCTCGAGCGCGATGTCCCGGACCTGGGCCGCC
>JASHYY010000142.1 GCA_030042815.1 Thermoplasmata archaeon
CGACGGTCCCGCGCGCGAACCGCCCGCTCCGACGCTGCGGTCGGTGACCGCCCTCGACGGCGCTCTGACCGAGGCGCGGCGCGCCGAAGCGGAGAGCCTCGCGACGCTCTCGCGGAGCCAGAGCGAACTTTCCGAACTCGAGTCGCTGCTCGCCGAAGGGGTCTGTCCCCGGTGCCACCAAGCGGTCCGCCCCTCGGAGTTCGAGGCGCACCGGCGCGAGGCGCGCGAAAGGTCCCGTTCGCTCGACGCGATCCATGCGACGGCGGTCCGGGCGGTCGGTCAGCTCGAGGACGAGCGACGGGCCCGGGAACGGTACGAGCGCGCGCTCGAACGATGGACGGAAGCGAGCCGCCGGCGCACGGCGGCGGACGCCGCGCTCGCCCGAGCGACCGCCTCGGCGGAGACCGCGAACGCGGCCCTCGCGGCCGCCGACGGGGTGCGTCGGGAAGCCGAGCGTCGGGTCCGAGAGTTGGATCCGGTCGAGACCGAGGAGGCCCACCTTCGGTCGAAACTGGAGTCGGCCGAGAGGGACCGACGCGCCGCCTCCGATGCGCTCGACCGGGCGGCCGACGCGACGGCCCGGCGGGACGCGGCCCGGAGCGCCGCGGACGCGATCGAGCAGGAGCTCGGCCGGATCGCCCGCGACCTCACCGCCGTTCGGGACCGCTCCGAGGCGCGTCGGGCCCGTAGCGCGGCCCTGCAGCGGGTGCTCTTGGGGGAGGGAGCCGCTCGGGAGACGCGCGCGACCGCGGAGACCGGCCTCTCGGCCCGGCGCGAGGAACTCGAACGGGCGAGGGTCGTCCTCGCCCGGAACGACGCGCGCGGGGAGGACGCGGTCCGGCGGGTCCGGGCGGCCGAGGAGGGACGCCGCGAGCGGGCGCAGTTGCTCGGAGAGGCCGACGACCTCGAGCGCAAGGCCACCTGGGTCGCCGGTCCGTTCCGCACGACCCTGCTCTCGATGGAGCAGAAGCTGCTCTCCCACGCCCAGGCGGTGTTCGAGCGCCATTTCGCCCGGTACTTCGCGTCGCTGGTCGACGACCCGGCGCTGGTGGCCCGCACGGACGTCGCGTTCACGCCGGCGGTGACGATCGAGGGCGAGTGGACCCCCGCCGAGGCGCTGAGCGGCGGCGAGCGCACGAGCCTCGCGCTCGCGTTCCGGCTCGCCCTCGCCCGCGTCGTGCGGACGCTCGGGGACCTCCGGCTGGAGACGCTGCTCCTCGACGAGCCGACGGACGGCTTCTCGCCCGAACAGGTGGTCCGGATGGGCGAACTGCTGGACGAGCTCGCCCTCCCCCAAGTGGTGATCGTCTCGCACGAGGCCGAGCTCTCCGGGATCGCGGACCGCGTGGTCCGGGTCGTCAAGTCCGACGGACGGTCGGTCTTGAGCGTGCCCGAGCAACTCCTCCCGACGGCATCGCCGACAGGGTCGGTCGAGCAGACCCCCCGCCCGTCGACGGGACGGGCGCGTAGAAAACGACGGACGCTCGACCCGGAGCCCGGCGCGGCCGAGGAGCCGGCGGGAGCCGAGGCACGCCCGCGGTCGCGGTGACGGGAGCGCGAGGGACCCCGGCGGCGCTCGCAACCTCAAGGAGCGTCCTCGCGGGCGGACCCCAAGGTTTATCCGTCAGAACTCGGCGTCTTTTCCGGGCGAACCCCATGTCCGCCCCGTCGTCTTCGGCCGAAGGTGCTCCGCCGTCGCCGACCTCTCCCGCTCCGGCTTCGAGTCCGGGACCCAGCTTCCCGAAGCGCGGTCCCCGCCGCACGATGCTCTACATCGGCGCGGCGGTCGCCGTCGTCGTGGTCGCACTGATCGTCCTGGTCGCCTTCGCTCCCACCTCGCCCTCGAGCTCGAGCAACAAGGGGACCGGTCCGACCTCGTCGGACCTGACGTACTCTCAGGCCGAGCCGATCGCCGCATCCAGTGCGAGCGGGTTCGACGGGGGAGGGTGGGCCGTGCTCTTTGCCGCCGGGCTCGACTCGAACGCCTCGGAGACCTACCCGATCAACGACACGTCGCTCATCTCCTCGAACTGCACCGTCACCCCGATCGGGTCCTCGGGGTCGGTCACGCTCCCGAGCACCAACGTGAGCCGGAGCGCCGGGGAAGCGCCCGCCTGGGAGTTCGCCTTCCGGAACGCCTCCGACGGGATCGCGATCGTGACGGTCCTGAACGGCCAAGGGAGCGTGTTCGGGACGATCTCGGGCCAGTGCGCCGACTACTTCGCCTTCCTCTCGGTGATCCCGTCGGACGTCATCGACAGCTCCGCCGCGGCCGCGGCGGTCAGCGTGGACGCGAGCTCGTTCCTGAGCACCTATCCGACCGCGAGCGCCCTCTTCGGCGTCGTCGGGGGCATCTCGTTCGGGATCGGACACATCGGACCCGAGTGGTCGGTCGAGTACTCGAGCTGCCCGCTGAGCCCGACGGCGACCGGGATGGGCGAGGTCTTCAACGCCACCGTGAACGGGACCAGCGGGGCGGTCATCTTCAACCAGACGACCTCGGAGAGCTGCTCCTCGTCCGGGACCACGTCCCTCTCCGACTCCGTGCAGTTCGGCGCGGTGACCACCTACACCAACTTCACGAACACCACGTGGGTCTTCAACGCCACGACCGTGGCGAACGACATCGCCTGGGACGACTTCACGGTCGGGATCGAGTCGACCGGAGGGGTCCCCGTCACGTCGGGCTGGACCGCCACCGCGACCAACGAGAGCGGCGGGGTCATCGCCACGTACAACTCCACGACGAACACCTGGTCGAGCCCCGGAGGCGCGACGCCGCTCGTCCTCTACGACCACCTCGTGATCAGTGGGAGCGCGGCCCTCGGCGGCGCGGCGTCCCTCGTCCTGACGGGCGTGGGTACCTTCGGCGGTACGGAGACGTCCGGTCTACCCTAGGTCGCTGACGGTCGCGACCGTCAAGCTCCGCGGGGGTCACGAGAGCAACTGCCGGAACGTCGGAGCGTCCCAGGGAGCCTTCGCGGCGACCTCGAGGTTCTCCGAGAGGTGCTCCGGCCGCTTCTGGCCGACCAGCGGCCCCAGGTTCCCGGGGGCCGACCGGGCGAACTGGAGGGCGGTCTGCGCCGAGGAGAGCCCGTTGCGCTTCGGGCCGGAGCGCGCGAGCTGCCCCTGAAACAGCGGGACGCTCGTGAAACAGTACACCCCGAGCATCCGCGCCGCCGCGAACAGGGGCATCGGCTCGCCGTCCACGGGCTGGTTCGAGAACGCCGCCGCTTCGGGCATGGCGAGGTTGAACGGGAACTGGACGAACCGGAAGCCGTGCTCGTCGCCGCCGACCTTGCGCGCGAGCCGCACGACGGTCTCGAGCGCAAGGAAGCCGGGGTCGGTCCGCCGGGCGCGCAGGCAGTCCCACGTGGCGAGGCCGTAGCTCCCCACGCGCCCCTTGGACCGGAGCGACTCGTAGAGGCGGAACGCCTCCTCGAGCCGGGCGAGGAACGTCTCCCGACCGACCGCGGGGATCTGCGCGTCCGCGGCGTTGTGCAGATAGATCAGGTCGACGGTGCCGAGGCCGAGGTTCCGGAGGGTGCGCTCGAGCTGGTCCGTGAGGTAGGAGCGGCTCATCGCATGGCACCCGTCGACGATATCCCCGGGGTCGAGGACCCCGGACCGCACGAGCTCCTCCTCGACCCACCGGTCCGGCGGGATCCGCGACTCCGAATCCGGCGCGAAGTACCCGTTCTTCGACGCGACGAACACTTCGTCCCGGGCGAGCTCGCCCCGCTCGACGAGGCGGGCGAGCGCCCTTCCGAGGCTCCGCTCGGCGCGCTGGTACCGGTAGTTGATGGCCGTGTCGAGGACGTTCACCCGTCCCGACGTCAGCGAGATCGTCGCCGCCTGCTCGACCGCGAGGTCGGTCGGCGAGTCCGGGGCGCCGATGTACGTGCCGAGCCCGAGCGAGCTGAGCGTCAGGCCCTCCGGCCCTTCCCGGAAGTGGTCGACGGGAAGGCGGCGGTCCTTCACCGCGCGGTCCCGGAACCGCGCGGTCCCCTCGGAGGTGGCCCGTCCCTTCAGGGGCGGCACGTACCCCGTTGCGCGGGGACGCACAAAAGGGGGACCGTGGCCGCCCTCGGAACCCGGGTCGCCGTCACCCTGAAAAGGGGTCCGGGTCTGGGGGGGACCTTTCGGACCTCATGCCCCGGCGCAAGTACGGTCGGATGCAGAAGCCGATCCCGCCGGTCCCTCGCGAGAAATGCCGGCTGTGCCGGCTGAAGCGGCCGTGTCCGATCCATCCGAAGACCGAGCGTGCGGGGAGTTAGCGTCCGGGAGCGCGGGCCCCGGTCTCAGGCGCCCGCATCGCCCGTCGGGGCACGGGCCTTCCTCCCGAGATCGCGCCGACCGGACAGTACGGGACGCACCAGCCGCAGTCGGTGCAGTTCGATAACACCTCGAGCTTCGTCGGGGTGAGCTCCATCGCGTTCGGAGGGCAGACGCCGGTACAGAGACCGCAGAGGACGCAGAGGTCCGGGTCGATCGTGATCATGCGCTCGACCGCACCGACCTCGGCGCCCCGTCGGGCGTCACTGCGGCGCCACGGCCTCGGGGTGCAGGGCCCGCCCGAGCGCGACGAAACCGGTCAGCGCGCACTTGATGCGCACCGGAGAGAGCGGGATCCCGAGCAGCTTCAGGACGTCCTCCTGCGTCAGCGTTCCGGCCTGCGACAGCGTGAGTCCGGCGACCTTCTCCGTGAGCATCGAGGTGCTCGCCACGCTGATCGCGCACCCGTCCCCCTCGAACCGGACCCGGTCGATCGTCTCGGTCGCGGGGTCGACGTGCAACCGCATCGTGATGTGGTCGCCGCAAAGCGGGTTCGACTCCTCGCCGACCCGGCTCGCGCCCTCGAGCGGGCCGAAGTTCTTCGGCGTCCGGTAATGCTGGAGGATGACCTCCTGGTACATGTCGTAGGCCATCGGCTTCGCCCCC
>JASHYY010000143.1 GCA_030042815.1 Thermoplasmata archaeon
GGTCGAGCACGTCGGTCGAAAGCTCGTAGCGTTGCAGATACCGCTGGACCACGAGCGAGGCCAGCGCCGGCATCGTCGCCCCGGCCGCGACCTCGCTCGTGTGCAGCGACGCGGCGAGCTCCTTCGTGATCACCGCGGTGGTGCGGTCGGTCATCTTGTCCGCGGCCACGACGAGCGCCCGTTCGTAGCGCCCCGACTCGAGCGCGAGCACGGCCGCGTGGAACGCCATGCCCCCGGTGCCGCTCGCGGAGTCGACGCGGAACCCGGCGGCGGACTCGAGGCTCAGGCGGCCGGCGAGGCGCGGCAGAAACGCTTCCGAGCCGTGCGGTCCGTGCGCCAGCATCGTGCCCGCCACGAGCAGGTCGATCGGTTTCCGCCCGACCCCTTCGAGCGCGAGGCCGGCCGCCTCGGCCGCGAGGTCGACGAGCCCTTCCGGCCGCTTGCCGTACCGGCCCATCCCAAGGCTGGCGATGTGGACGGTCACGCTCCCATCCCCCCGGACGGCTCCATCAAGATTCGGACGCGCTCAAGGAACTGGGAGAGTCGCTGGCCTTCCTCCCATCGAAGGATACCGTTGCCCTCGCGGGTGGCGCCGACGGGCGGCAGGCCGCGGCACACCACGCGCAGCACGCCCGAGGTGGGGCTGGTGCTTCCGAGAAAGAGCCGCCAGCTCTCCTCCGACCGGACCCCCAACCGCCGGTAGGCGTAGAGCACCGCGAGGCCGGCCCGGGCGATCGCCTCGCGATGGGCCTTGAGCTGCGCGTTCGCGCGCCCGCTCGCCGCGGTGAAGCGGATGACCGGCTCGGACGAGGCCTTGACCTCGATCGGGAAGGAAAGGCCCCAGCGCATCGCGACGAGGTCGAGGCCGAGCGACCCCGCGCCGCGGATGACGAGGAACGGATGGTCGATCAGCCGTTCGAATTCGACGCGCTCCGGGGGCGGGATCCCCCGCGCATAGGACCGGACGCTCGTCGGGTCCCCCTCGAGGAGGCTCCGAAGCTCGCGCTCGTAGCCCGAAAAGCTGCGGCCGACCACGGTTCCCTCGGTCGGATGGTACTAATATAAGGCGGTCGGCGGACTCGCGGGAAAGATGGCCTCTCCGGCGTCTGTCGACATCACCGTGTCCGAGGTCCCGGTCGCCCGGGTCCTCGCCGCGCTGGTGGCCGACTCCGACCGGCGTCGCTCCGTCCGCGGGGTGCCGACGCAGGCCGCCCGGTTCCGGCTCTCGGAGCTGCGCGGCCGGCTGCTGCGGGACCGCGTCTTCGAGGACCCGGCCCGACTCCTGACCCGCTTGAAGCGACGCGGCCTCCTGCTCGAGCTTCCGAGCGGCGCCGGGGAGAAGACGTTCCAGGTGCCGTACCCCGACGAACTCCGCCACCTCCTCCTCGACGAGGCCGAACGGTCGGACGCCCCCGAAGCCGGCCCGGTGCTGCGGGTGCCCGACGAGCGGGCCGAGATCCGGTCGATGGACTCCGAGTTCCTCGACCGGCTCCGGGAGATCCTCCGGGACCGCCTCGAGGAGACCCTGACTTTCGGCCGGACGTTCGACGTCCAGAAGCTCGCCACGTACCTCCGCGACCTCTTCGGCGAGGAGCTCTACTTCGACTCCCTCACCTCGCTCCTCCAGCAGTACGCGCTCGCCGACGCGCCCCTGATCGCCCCCACGGGGCGGACGACCGGGGCGACCGGGTTCCACCTCGCCCTGTTCGGCCCGCCGGGCACGGGGAAAACGTTCTCGATCGATGACCTCGTCCGAGGGAATCCTCGCAGCGGAGTCCCGGCCCACGGTCTCCCCGGTCGGAACCGGTACTGCGGCGGGATCACCCCGGTGCAGTTCCTCCGGGTCGGCGCGGCCTATACCGGGCGGACGTTCAACTTCATCGTCCCCGAATTCAACGACTGGTTCAAGTATCGCGGGATGGTCGAGCCGCTGAAGCTCGTGATGGAGCAGCGCGAGGTGAAGTGGGAGACGACCCTCGGCACCGTCGGGCCGTACACCTTCCGGTCGTTCTTCTCGGTCAACTACAACGTCCACACCGCGGGGGCGCGGGATTACTGGACGACGATCGGGGACCCGAACTTCGCCGCGCTGGAGGACCGGATGCTCCTGCGGTTCCATCCGATGACGCGGGCCCGCTTCCGGGCCGTCGAGGCCAGCGCCGAGCGGCTCGAGCTCGGCGAACTCGACTTCGCCCTCGCCGGACCGATCCGCGACCATCTGACCCTCGTCCACGCGATCGAGACCGGGCATCCTCTCGTGGCGTCCAAGTTCCCCGCGCGTCCGGTCCGTCTCGAGCGGAACCTCTACGAGCGGCTGCGCGAGGTCTCCGAGAAAGCGCTCAAGGTCACCGACTTCCCGAAATTTTCCCCGCGCCTCAAGCTGCGGGCGGTCCGCCTCGCCGCCGCGGCGACCCTCTTGAGGTACTTCGGCCAGGCGACCGCCGGTCCGCTCGCGATCGGCCCGCGCGAGGTCGAGTTCGCGCGCCAATTCTACGAGGAGGAGATCCGTGCCCGCGAAGGACGTCACGGACGAGCGGCCGGCTAGTCCCGCGGCGCGGACGGTCCGGTTCCGTCGGCCGGAACCCGAGCTCGTGCAGCGCATGGCCCGTCGGGTCGTCCGCGCGGGCAAGGCGACCTTCCCCTCCCAGGCCGCGTTCCGCCTCGCGCTCTTGGGCTACCTCCGGCGGGAGGAGCCGCTCGCGACGATCAGCGGAACCCGGCTTCGCCACCTGCTCGTCGGAGTCCCCGGGGTCCGAGTGAGCGTTCGATACACCGAGCGACACGACCCGCGGCCTCTCCGGCACTGCCCGGTCTGCGGCTCCGACCTTATCCCGATCCGTAACCGGACGCTCACCGGAGAGACCGTCGTCCTCGGGCAGCGGTGCTCCCGGTGCGATTACTGGACCCACGACAAACGGAGAGTACCCGTGCGGTACACTTTCTCGCAGGCGGGAATCGATGGAAGGCCGCTTCGTAAGGGGCCGCGCTCGCTCCGTCCGGATCCCGTCTAGCCTTCCGGTGGAACGTACGGATGGGGAGGGGCCGGCTTGCGCCGGCGCGACCGACCGGCGACCCAAAGCACCGCGACGGCGAGGGCCACTCCGACGATCAGGCCCAGGAAGAGCGAGGGCCCGAGTGAAGTCCCCCCGCCGCTCGGCGCGCCGACCGAGACCGACAGACTTTCGTTGACCTCGACCCCCGCCGAGTCGCGGAGCGTCAGCCGCACGGAGTACGCCCCCGCGTTCGCGTAGGCGTGGGTCGCGGTGAGACCGTATCCGAAGGAGCCGTCGCCGAACGCCCAGGTCGCGTTGTAGGGCGCCAGCCCGCCCGAAACCGCGGCCTGGAAACTGACCTCGGAGCCTACCGACGTGCTCGACGTGCTGTCCGTGACGATGGCGGAGAGGGCGGGTTCCACCACGACCGACACGGTCTGGCTCGTGGAGGCGTTCACCGCGTCCACGTATTCGAACGTGGCCCCGAAGGTCCCGGGACCCGTCCATGAGTGGCCCATCGAGAAGACGCCGGTCGACGAGTTCTCCGGTTCGGTGGGGGAACCGGAGAAGCTCCAGGTGCCCGTGCCCGTACCGGTACCTCCCGTCACCGTCGCGGTGAAGAGGAGGGCAGTACCCAAATCGGTCTCGTTTCTGGGCGCGACGCTCAAGGCTACGTTGGGGGCCGCGTTCACGATCACGATCCGCGAGTCCGTAACGGCCTCGCCCGCGGAATCCCTCGCCGTCACGTTCAGAAGATAGTCGCCGGCGTGAGCGTACACGTGCGACATAGAGGAACCGGTCGCGCCCGTCCCGTCCCCAAACTCCCAGGAGTAGGAGTAGCTCGGAGTCCCGCCGGACGAGCGGACGCTGCCGTTCAGCGTTTGGCCCGCGTCGAGAACGGGGTTCGGCCCGGGCACGAGCGTCAGGGCGACGTCGAGCGTCGGCGCGACCGTGAGCTCGGCGCTGGCGTTCGCAATCTCACCGAGGGCGTCGGTAACGGACACGTTTACGTTGGACCGTCCCGCAACGTCCGGCGAACACGTAATCACGGTCGCATCGGCCGAGGCGCATCCGGACGGGAGACCGGAATAGGCGATGGTGTCCGGTCCGGCGCCCCCGGAGTATCCGAGCAGGAATTGGACCGTTTGGCCTTCGTCGACGGTGCTCGGGGACGCGGCGAAGTAGCTCACCTCAGGAGGGCTCGCGATCACGCTGACCGTCCCGGACTGGATGTTCGGGACCCACACCACAGTCGACGCCGGCGATTCTCCGCCCGGGAGATAGAACGCGTACGGCGCGCCGGCCAACTCACCTACGGGAATGTTCACCGAAGCGGCGGAACTTGCGGATAGACTCGAGCCGTTGAGGACAGTCACGGTGCTCGCATAATCGGGATACTCGCCCGCGGTGGAGACGTACAATGCCTCACGCGACGGATCGTAGGTAACGCCCATCGTTATCGCGTGGGGCGGGAGCGCGATCGGGGAACCGACTACCGACTGGGTGGCCGGGTCGATTGCTGTCACGTTCTCCCCACCGACGTAGACCAGACCGTCGGCGCTGTCGAAGGCCAAGGACGAGTCGTCACTCCCGGCGCTAATGCCGGAGTTGAGCACTTTTCCGTCGGAAGGGTCCACGACCGCGACCTTTCCAGACGACTCGTTTACGACGAACAGCAAGTGGGCGGGTGAGTCGAGCGTCAAAGCGTCCTGAGAATTGCCTCCGGTGGGAATTCCCACGGAAAGCTCGGGGGCCAGGTCCGTGAGCGAAAGCGCTTGGAGTCCTACCAAGTAGTTCGCCACCCAAAGGAGGCCGTCCGACTGATCGACGAACGTAAGATTATTTCCACCGACGAGGGCCGAATCCCTCGAAATGATAGCTCCAGTTTGGGGATTCAACTCCTCGACCCCGTCGATGAGCCCTACATACAGCATCGAGTTTCCAGGGTCGATCGCGACGGACTGTGCCGCCGAGCCGAGGTTCAACGAAGCCGTGTCGGTGAGCCCCGTGGTGGCGTTCAGCTCCATGACCGATCCTGAGAAGGCATCCACGACGAACGCGCGATCTATGGTCGGGTCGTAGGCGATCGACTCGGGTTCCGGACCGAGGCTCGAGGAGGTGGAAACTAGCGAATCGGTGGCCAAACTGAGTTCGGCAACGGATCGTGAACCGGAACTCCACACAAACAGTGTCGTGCCCTGTTCATTCATCGCGAGTTCGCTGACCGATGCGCCGAACGTGACGGCCGGTACGCTCACCGTCGAACTGGATGGAGTGACAAGGTCGATGTTCGTTCCCGAATTATTCCCCACGATGAATTCACTACCGTTAGCATTGGTCAGAATTGGACCAGCACCGATGCCAATCTTGAGGTAGTCTACCGATGGAAGTGTCGTACTGTTTACTAATGCGACAAACTCACTCGAGGGGATCGTCGCCGCGACTACGTCTGCATGAGCTGAATAGGCCATGCTGCCTGGCGAGCCCGGCGTGGACAACCAGCGCGAAACCTCTCCGTTTGTCGTACTGAGTACGGCGACAGTGTCATTTCCCGAGTCTGAGACGAACAGCAACTGGTCCTCGTTGTCGACAGCCAATCCTGCGGGCGCAGGAAGAGTTGAAGTTACAATCGACTCGCTCGTAAAGGAACTTGCATCGATGTACGTCAGATTATTCGAATCGTAATTCGCAACGTAGATTCCACCTTGAGCGGCGTCGTAGGCGAAAGCGTCAGGCTCGGTCCCGACTGGAATCGCGGAATGTACCCAGTCGCCTGATATGGGACTGATTACGCCTACTGTCGAGTTGGAGTAGTCTGCCGAATAAAGAAGCCCGTCAGCGGGGTCATACAAGAACGCCGACGCGTTTTGTACCCAGGGATCGATCCCGATGAATTCGTTGGTCGATTCATTGAAGATGATCGCGGGAGCGATTCCCGGGGTCGGGAGGTTGTCGCTCGAGACTGCGCGCACCGGCAGCCATAGGTCCCCTGTGCTCGGAACATACGCCGGCGTTCCGACCTGCCAGCCCCGGACCGACCAGGGGAAGTTTCCTTGGAGGGTCGCGTTGTAGTTCGGAAGGAGCGTCCGGACCACGGTCCCGGCCGACGACAAGGCGGACGACGGGCCGGCGGCGAGCGTCCCCACGGCGACCGAGTCCCGGGGGGTGGGGGAAACTACGGGGATGGGTCCGGGACTCGGC
>JASHYY010000144.1 GCA_030042815.1 Thermoplasmata archaeon
CGACGCGCGGCTCCGCGTAGCAACAGAGTCCGCAGTCGGGTCGGCAGGTGAATCGGAACCCGCGGAGCAGCTCGAGGTCGATTGGAGGAACCGGGGGGACGGTCATCGGGCTCCGCAGGGGGGTTCGTGGCCGACGGCGCGGCCGGACCGCGCAAGCACGGCGGGATACATGGGTCCGCTCCCCGGACCCGCGCTCCCCGCGGGAGCCACCGTCCGGGGATTCTTATGGGGCCGGACGATGCGCTCGCCATGGTACTTCGAGCGAAGGACATCATGGACGCTTCCTTCCTCACGCTCGACTCGGAGACCGACCTCCTGACGTGCGCACGGACAATGGTGGAGCACCGCCGGGGGTACGTGGTCGTGACGTCGGGGACCCCGCCGAAGATCGCCGGGATCGTGACGGAATGGGACTATCTCGAGAAGATCGTCGCGGCCCGCGTCGACCCGAGCGCGATGAAGCTGCGGGAGATCGCCTCGCCGAACGTCCACTCCTGTCCGCCCGACACCCCCACGGATGAGGTCGTGACGATGATGGCGAACCTCGGGATCCGACGCATGGTCGTGCGGAAGGACGACCAGGTCGTGGGAGTGATCACCGCTCGGAACATCCTCGCGACCTTCCGGGCGTACATCGACAAGCTCTCCTCCGAGATCGCCGGGTTCCAGTCGACCGCGCCCCCCGTAGGCTAACGGAGCCGTCGGAGCCCCCCACCGCGATGCGGCGCTCGAGCCCGGCGGCTGCCGGGGAACGCGGCGCCGGGCGCCGGGGACCCGAGCCGGATCCGCCCTTCGTACGGTGACCATGCAGTACAAGTGGCGGGTCCTGAGCAACACGACCGTCGCGACCCTGATGTCGTCGATCGACTCCAACATCGTGCTGATCTCCCTTCCCACGATCGGCCGCGAGCTGCCCGGGACGAGCGCGACGACCCTCCTCTGGATCCTGCTCGGCTACTCGCTCCTGACGGCGGTCGTGCTGCTCAACTTCGGCCGCCTCTCGGACATGTTCGGCCGCGTCCGGCTCTACGTTCTCGGCTTCGCGGTCTTCACCGCCGGCTCGTTGCTCTGCGGCTTCTCCCAGACCGGGACCGAGCTGGTCGCTTTCCGACTCGTCCAAGCGGTCGGCGCCGGCTTCATCTTCTCGAACTCGGCGGCGATCATCACGGACGCGTTCCCCCCGAACGAACGGGGCCGTGCGCTCGGAGTGAACCAGGTCTCGATCGTGGCGGGGGCGGTCCTCGGCCTGGTCCTCGGCGGCATCATCACCTCGACCATCGGATGGCGTTGGATCTTCTTCGTCAACGTCCCGATCGGGGTGGTCGCGACCCTGCGGGCCCGCCACGACCTGCGCGAGATCGCCCGGGCGGCCGAACCGCCGAGGATCGACTGGGTGGGGAACCTCGTCTTCGCCGGGGGCCTCACGCTGCTGCTGGTCGGGGTCACCCTCGGGGCCCTCGGCCAGCTCTCCGACCCGATCGCGATCGTGTGCATCGCGGTCGGCCTGGTCCTCCTGGTCGTGTTCGTCTGGGCCGAGAGTCGCGAGCGCTCCCCGATGCTCGACCTCAAGCTGTTCCGAAATCGAGCGTTCTCCCTCTCCGCGATCTCGATGCTCCTGAACGCCCTCGCCCGGGGGGCGTTCACGTTCATCCTCGTGTTTTATCTCCAAGGTCCCCCCCGCTACCTGAGTCCGTTCACCGCGGGTCTCTACCTCATCCCGGTCTCCGCTTCGCTCGCGGCGTTCGGGCCGGTGAGCGGATGGCTTTCGGATCGGTACGGCCCCCGCCCGTTCCTGATCGCCGGCTTGGTCACGTCGGCGGTCGGTTTCCTCTGGCTCACCACGATCGGACCGGACGAGTCGTTCTACGGTCTCGCGCCGCCGCTCATCCTCGTCGGCGCGGGGATGGGGCTGTTCGCGTCGCCCAATCGGGCGTCGATGATGACCGCCGCGCCCCCGACCCGTCGCGGGGTCGCCTCCGGCATCGGGACGACGTTCCTCAACACCGGCTCGACGATCAGCCTCGGTCTCACGCTCATCATCATGAGCACCGTGCTGCCGCGCTCGGCGATCCAGGCGATCTTCCTCGGCACCGCGAACCCGAGCCAGCCGTTCGCCGCGGCCGCGGGATTCCTCGACTCGATCCACCTGATCTTCCTGATCTCGGCGGTCCTGCTCCTCGTCACGCTCGTGCTGTGGGTCCGACCCCCGAAGCGGGCCCCGGCGCCCGCTCCGAGCCCACCCCCCGAGGCCGGCGACTAGAACGCCGATCGATCCGTCAGGGGATCGCCGGCACGGCCGCCGGGCCGAATTTCGCCGACCGAGCGATCATCTGCTCGAGCTGGTCGACCAGGCGGTTCGCCTCGACGGGCAGTCGCAGGAACTGAACGTTCGGCGGCCACGCCCGCCGCGTATCCGCCACCCGGTCCCCGACGACCAGCGTAGGCAGGCCGCGCGCCTCGGAGGGGAACGAGTCCGGGTAGCCGTGGAGGAGCTCGGAGGTCGGCTGGTTGCAGGCGATGACGACCGCCCGGACCCGCTCCTCTCGCGGGTCTCCGAGACGGGCGAGAGCCGCCGAGACCCGGCTCTCCGGGACGACCCGGTACCCCACCGTCTCGAGGAGCAGCTGGACCGAGTCCGCGAGGCTCGAGGTCTCGCGTACGACCAAGACGAGGGGCCCTTCCATCGAACCGAGTACCGTCGGGGGGGTATACCTGCCGCCGTGGAACCAACTTGACCCGGGCCCCGGCCGTCGGGAACCTCAAGAACGCCCCGGGCCTAGGTCCGGACGCGGCGCATGGCCGAGACGCGGTGGTTCGATTCGACATTCGCCCGGTCGACGGCGGCCGCGGTGCTGCTCGACCCGGACGGCCGGGTCGTGCGGGCGAACTCCGTCTTTCTCGACCTCGTCGGGGCGGCCGAGCCTCCCCTCGGTGTGCCGTTCGCCGACCTGCTCTCGCCGACCGCCTCTCGCCTCGAGACCGCCCGTCGCGACGTGCTCGCCCGGGGCCAGAAGCTCGAGCTCCAGGGCGTGGTCGTGGAACCCGCCCGGAAGGATCGTCGGCATACCGTCGACGTCGAGCTCTACCCGCAGTCGGACGGCGACGGGGGCGTGAACGGCGTTCTGCTCGTCCTCCACGACCGTACGGGCCCGGGAGCGGACCCGGTCGATTCGGCCCGCCTCTTCTACCAGGCGTTCCTCCACTCGACCAACGCGATGGAGCTGACGGACCGCGACGGCTACATCATCGACGTGAACCCGGCCTTCGAGCGGATCTACGGGTATCGCAAGGACGAGCTGATCGGTCGCCGCCCGAACATCGTCGCGAGCGGTCGGACCGACCGGTCGATCTACACCCGCTTGTGGAAGGCCCTCGTCGACCCCCACGTCGGCGCCTGGTCCGGCGAGCTGATCAATCGCGACCGTCTCGGCATCGACCACCCGGTGCTGCTCGCGATCACGGCGATCCACGGCTCGGACGGGTCGATCACCCATTTTCTCGGGGTCGCGGTCGACCTGACCGAGCGGCGCGCCTGGGAGCGGGCGGGCATGCACACCGAGCGGCTCGCCTCGCTGGGCCAGCTCGCCGCCGGCGTTGCCCACGAGATCAACACTCCGCTCGCGAACATCATGCTCATCGCCGAGTCGGTCCGGCGCCGCTCGAACGACCCGTGGACCCGAGAACGGATCGATTCGCTGCTGCGGCAGACCGAGTCGGCCGCGCGGATCGTCCGCGGTCTGCTCGACTTCGCCCGGCGTCCCGAGACGCGCGTCGGGGAGGTCCACCTGGGGGAGCTCGTCATGCAGTCGGTCGGATTCCTGAAGGGAAAGCAGTCGGTCGACGTGGAGGTGGAAGTGACGGTCCCCGGGGACCCGGTCGTCGTGCGGGGAGACCGGGAGCAGCTTTTGCAGGTCGTGACGAACCTGATCAACAACGCGTACGATGCCCTCGAGGGGAAGGGGCGCGTCGAGGTCCGGCTGACCGCCGACTCCGACTGGGCCCGGATCTTCGTGATCGATAACGGGCCGGGGATCCCGCCCGAGGTGCAGAGCCACCTGTTCGAGCCGTTCTTCACCACGAAGCCCGAAGGGAAGGGGACCGGACTCGGGCTCGCGATCTGCCACGGGATCGTCGAGTCCCACGGAGGTACGATCGACGTGGACTCCGAGCCCGGTCACGGGGCCACGTTCGAGGTGAAGCTCCCGCGCGTCAACGTGGCCGAACCGGTCGGCGAGTCCCCCGCGGCGAGCTCCTGACCCGCGTCTCGCAGGGGGCTCGGCGCCGGCGTCGTGTCGCGTCGTGTCGCGACGGGCGCGAAGGTTAAGTGGCCTCGGGCCGATTCCTCGCCGTGCGGCTCCTAGTCGTGGACGACGACGCGGTGTTCCGCGAAGAACTCTCAACGCTCCTCTCCGACTGGGGCCACCAGGTCGAGTCGGTCGGCTCGGCCGCGAAGGCGCTCGAGGCGCTCGAGATCGCGGAGTTTGACGTCGTCCTCTCCGACGTGCGGATGCCCCGGATGAACGGACTCGAGTTCCTGGGCCAGGTCCGGGAGCGATGGCCCCGGGTCTACGTCGTGATGATCACGGGGTATGCGACCGTCGAGACCGCCGTCGAGGCGATGAAGCTCGGCGCGTTCGACTACCTGCGGAAGCCGTTCCGGTCCGAGAACGTGCAGTCGATCATCGCCCTGATCGAGGAGCAGCGACGGTTCTCTCTCGGTGGCGGGGCCGAGCACGACCCGGTTCGACTCGCCGAAAAGTGGGCCCGGCAGAAACGCGAGGTGCTCCTTCTCGGGGCCACGCCGAAGCGCCCGATCCCGGGGGTCACCGTCGCCGACCTTCCGCTGGCCGACTCGGCGGTCGGCCTCCAGGAGCTCGTCCTTCGGTTCGTGGAAGCGCACCCCCACTCCGCCGTCGTGATCGGGGGGATCGAACGGCTGTTCACGGTCCATCGGGCCGAGGAGGTCGCACTGGCTCTCGGGGAGGTCCTCGAACGGGTGCAGGGGCGCGCGCCGGTCGCGGTCGGGTTCGACCCGGCGACGCTCTCCGACCAGGCGGTCCTGCAGATCCGGGCCGCGGTCTCCGCCGCCCGGGTCCACGGAACCCTCAGCGCCCTCGCGAATCCCCTGCGCCGCCACATCCTCCGCCGCCTCGACGAGGGGCCGACGTCGTTCACCGAGGTCATGAAGGCGGCCGGGATCGACGACTCCCCGAAGCTCTCGTTCCACCTGCGGACCCTCCAGGAGGACGGTCTCATCTCCCACCAGGGCGACTCCTACCGCCT
>JASHYY010000145.1 GCA_030042815.1 Thermoplasmata archaeon
GCCGATAAAGATGCCGGAAAGCGAACGGACGGAACGCGGCCCGCGGCCGGCCCCTCCCCGGTGGGCGGTGTGGCGACGCGAGCGCGTGGAGGTCGCGGACGGGAGCATGGCCCCGACCTTGCGCCCCGGGGACCGGCTGCTCGTCGACCGCGCCGCCTACCGCGATCGGCCGCCGGCGCCCGGCGAGGTCGTCGTCCTGGTCGACCCCGAGGCGCCCGACCGCTGGCTCGTGAAGCGCGTCGCGACGGTCGACCCCGCGTCGGGCACGGTCGCGGTCCTCGGGGACGCGGCGGAGGTCGCGCGCGATAGCCGCCGCTTCGGGCCGGTGCCGTTCCGCTCGCTCGTCGGTCGGGCGTTCCGGTTATACTTCCCGCCCGAGCGACGCCGCGAACTCTGAGCGGCGTCGCGGCGTTTTCGCAACCGTTATCCGATGATGGTTTTTCCCACATCGATGGCCGCCACCACCCCCGTCTGGATCGTCGTCGTGATCGTCGTCGCCGCCGGGATCGGCGGGCTCGGCTTCTACGCGGGCTACGAGTACCGCGGCTCCCCCGCCGCCACCCCGAGCGCGGCCGAGAACTCGACGCTCTCGATCCTCGCCGCCGGCACGCTGACCGACACGTTCCCCTCGGTCGCGAACCAGCTCGTGAGCGAGACCCCCGGGATCACCGCGCCCGCCGCCGCCCAGACGTACGAGGGGTCGCTCGACATCACCACCGCGATCACGTCGCTCGGGGCGAAGGCGGACGTGGCCGCGCTCGCGGACTTCCGGATCATCCCCGAGTACCTCGAGCCGACGTACGCGAACTACGGGGTCGTCTTCGCGCACACGCAGGAGGTCCTGATCTACAACCCGACCGTCCCCGCGTTCACCGGGATCAACGCGAGCAACTGGGGCGAGAAGCTCCAGACCGAGGTCGCCCTCAACACGTCCACGTCGCGGATCGCGATCTGGAACGCGTCGACCGACCCGAACGGCTACAACGAGATCTTCGCGATGATGCTCCAGGGCGAGCTCTTCGGGAGCGGGATCTCCTCGCTCTACGGCACGTTCTACGGCGGCGCGCCGGGGGCCTACGCGACCCCGAACCCGTACACCACGATCCTCGAGCACGAGTCGCAGGCCGCGACGCTGATCGAGACCGGGGTCGTCCCCGCGCTGATCACCTACCTACCGGTCGCGGTCGACAACGGGCTCTCCTACGTTCCGCTCAACCTGACGGTCGGGCTCGGCGCGAACACGACCGCGGCGCTCGGCGACTACGCCGCGCTCCCCGGCACGCAGATCCTCAGCTCGTCGGGCGCGCTCGTGACGGTCCATCCGGCGCCGATCCTGTTCACCGTCACCGTGCCCCTGAACGCGCCGAACCCGGCGCTCGGCGCCGCGTTCGTTCACCTTCTGCTCTCCCCGCAGGGCGACGCGATCCTCGCCGCGAAGGGCTGGGACCCGGTCTTCCCCGGTTGGGCTTATGGTCCGGGGACCGTCCCGTCCGTCGTGGCGCCGGACGTCGCCCCGCTCCCGTCGTGGGCTAGTCCGTTCGTCTCATGAACGGTGGGGGGGAGGACGCTCCCCCTCGGCGACGGACCCGCCACGGGACCCCGTGGCTCGTCCTGGAGCTCGTGCTGGCGGGCTCGCTGCTCCTCCTCCTGCTGTTGCCGATCTACGCGCTGTTCACCTACGCCCCGCCGTCCGAGATCGTCGCCGCCGCGACCGATCCGGTCGTCACGACCGCGATCGGGCTCACGCTGTTCGCTTCCGGCCTCACCGTGCTCGCCGCGCTCGTCTTCGCGGTCCCGTTCGGCTACCTTCTCGCGCGCCGGCGGTTCCCCGGCCGCGCGGTGGTCGAGTCGGCGGTCGCGCTCCCGATCGCGGTGCCGCACCTCCTGGTCGGCCTCGGCCTCTTCCTCGTCCTCGCGATCCCGGGGACCCCGGTCTACCGGTTCGCGAACGCCCTCGGGATCCCGGTCTACGACACGATCTGGGGAGTCGTCCTCGTGATGATCGTCGTGAGCGTTCCGTACACCGTCCTCGCCTCGCAGCTGTCGTTCCGGGCGGTCGACGCGCGCACGGTCGAGGCCGCCCGCTCCCTCGGCGCCGGGCCGGCGAACGCGTTCCTCACCGTCACCTTCCCGCTCGCGCTCCGGGGGATCGTCACGGGCCTCCTCCTCACCTGGGCCCGCGCGGTGAGCGAGATCGGCGGGATCCTGATCCTTGCCTACACGGTCTACCCCGGCGGGCCGTACACGGGCCCGGTCACGTCGACGATCTCCGTGCTCGTCTACGACATCTTCCAGACCGGCAACCTCCGGGACGCGGCCGCGGTGAGCTCGGTCTTCCTCCTGATCGCCTTCGCGCTGTTCCTCGCCGTCCGGCTCGGCGAACGGTCCGGGTGGGTCCCGTGGCGCCGGGGGGAGCTCCTGCCGTGAGCCGCTGGACGGTCGAGGGGGTCTCGACCCACGTCGACGCGTTCCGCCTCGGCCCGGTCGACCTCGCGCTCGGCCCCGGGGACGTGGTCGCCGTCCTCGGCAACTCCGGGGCCGGGAAGACGACGCTCCTGCGCGCCCTCGCCGGCTTTCTCCCGGCCGACTCGGGCCGGATCCATCGGGACCGAGTCGACTTCACCGACCGGCCCCCCGAGGCGCGGGGGCTCGGCTACGTTCCGCAGGGGCTCGGCCTCTTCCCGCACCGGACGGTCGAGCGGAACGTGAGCTACCCGCTCGAGATGCGCGGCCGCGTCGACGCGCGCGCGCGGGCCCGCGAGCTCCTCGAGCGGTTCGGCCTCACGGCCCTCGCCCGGCGCTACCCGGGCCGCCTCTCCGGCGGCGAGGCCGAGCGGGTCGCGCTCGCCCGCGCCCTCGCGGCCGAGCCCGAGCTCGTCCTGTGGGACGAGCCGTGGCAGGCGCTCGACGTCGAGGCCCGCCACGCGCTCGGGCTCGTCTTCGAGGAGCTGCGCGAGGTGGAACGGGTCCCGGTCGTCCTCGTGACGCACGACCCGGCGCTCGCGTTCTCGACGGCCGACGCGTTCCTCGTCCTGCGGCGCGGCGTCCCGCGGTTCCACGGCGACCCCGCCGCGCTCCTCGCCCGCCCGATCGATGCGTTCACCGCCCGCTTCGTCGGCTACGAGAACGTCTACGCGCCCCCGGCGCTCGCCGGGGCCGAGGCGGGGACGCTCGCGGCGTGGCTCGCGACGCGGGCCGGCCCGGGGGGCGTCGCGTTCGCCCGGCCGCGCGTCC
>JASHYY010000146.1 GCA_030042815.1 Thermoplasmata archaeon
TGAACGGCGCCGAGCTGATGGAGCAGGTCGACCGGATGACGATGGGCTGGTGGCGGCCGTCGCCGGGTTCGATCTACCCCTTGCTCGAGCAGCTCGAGAAGGAGAAAGTGATCGCGAAGGGGCCCGACGGGCGCTACTCGCTCACCGAGTCGGCCCGCGGCGGTCCTGACTGGATGCGGGGTCCCGGGTTCTCTAGATTCTTCGGTCCGCGCAATCCCGAGGACGCCGTCCGCGAGGTCGAAGCGTACACGCGCTACCTCGAGGACCTGGCGCCCTCGGAACGTGCGCGCGTCGCCGGCATCGGCGAGCGTCTGACGGCGGTCGCCCGTCGTTTGGAAGGACTCGCGGCCGGAGAGCCGGCGGCCTCCGCAGGGGCCCGCGGCCGATGAGCCGACCGAGGGGGTGGCACGAATGAACGAAGGGTGGCTGGGTCCGTGGGAGACACCGATGCGATCGATCGTGCGAGGATGGAAGGTGCGGCTCGTCGCGAGCGTGTCGCTCCTCGTCGGAGGGTTCGTCGGGCTGATCCTCGACCTCGCGTTCCTCGGAAGCCGGTTTACGTGGTACCAGAACCTCGCGGTCGTGCTCTCGACGATCCTCGTCGTGCCGGTGGTCGTCGTGATGATCTGGGTACTCTGGGGGATCGAGGTCGCGCGGCGGACCCACCTCTGGTTCACGGAACCGTTCGACCACTAGCGACCCGAGGGCCGGGAGCCCCGGGATGTCTCTCGCCCGAGGTCACCCGAGAGCCGGAACCCGAGGCGCGGACCTCGTCCGGCGAAATCGCTTTAGGCGGGAGCCCGGTCCGCGCCCCCGCGCCCGGTTTCTGCGGAACGTGTCCGATTTTCCTTCGACCCCCGTGAACGTCAGCCGTGCTTCGGTCGTCCGCCTCATGGTCCCCTCGGACGCGAACTACTACGGCAACGTCTTCGGCGGCGAGATCCTGTCCGAGATCGACCGCGTCGCGTTCATCGCCGCGTCCCGCTACGCCAAGGCGAACTGTGTGACCGCGTCGGTCGACCGCGTCGACTTCATCCAGCCGGTCCACGTCGGCGACGTGGTGGACTTCGACGGCCGGATCACCTACGTCGGTCGCACCTCGATGGAGGTCTGGGTCCGGGTCCGGTCGGAAGCCCTGGCGGGTGGCCCACCCCGGCTGGTCGGGCAGGCGTTCGTGACGATGGTCGCCGTCGACTCGGAGGGCCGGCCCACCGCCGTCCCGCCCTACGCGCCGAAGGACGAGGAGGGCCGCCGCCGCTTCGAGGACGGACGCCGTCGGATGGAGGAACGTCGCAAGGCCCGCGCGACCTCCGACCGAGCCGGAGGTCCCCATGCTCTGTGAGATGTGCGGCAAGGACGTGCCGACCACGACGCGCGTTCGCCTCGGGCATCCGATCCTGTCGGTCTGCTCGGAGTGCGCCCGCTTTGGCCAGCCGGTCGACCCGCCGCCGGTCCCCGTCGTGGCCCCGGGGACCGGACGACGGCCCTCCCTGGCCCCGGTGGCGAGGACCCCCGCCGCCGGTCGGCGCATGGAGGAGCGCGACCTCTACCGCGAGATCGGGGAGATGGAGCTGGCGCCGGACTGGTTCAAGCGAGTTCGGGTCGCGCGCGAGGCCCGCACGTGGACTCCCGAGGTTCTCGGGAAGAAGCTGAACGAGAAGAAGTCGGTCGTTCTGAAGATCGAATCGGGGAGCTTCCATCCCCCGGACGCTCTCGTCCGCAAGCTCGAGCACCTCCTCCAGATCCGACTGCGCGCGGACCCCGAGTCCGCGCCGTCAGCCTAGCGCGGCGTCGTCGGGGCCGGGACCGGAGAGCTCCCGTCGACCCGGCGACGCGCATGGGGCGAGCGCTCGGTCGGGCGGCCGACGGCGCGGTCGAGCTCAAACCGGCCGGACACCTCGGCGCGGGCGAAACCGCTTCCTCGCGAGGGCCCCCGGCCGACCTCGAGGTCCCGCCGGTACCGGTCGACGAGCCGTTCCGCCCACACGACGCCACCGATGCCCACCAGGGCGAGGGCCAGGACGGCGACCCACCCGAGGGCGGGCACCGGGGAGACGAGCGCGAGCAGCGTGAGCCCGACGACGGTCGTTAGGACCGCGAGGAAGCCGCGGAGCGCCGAGCGGTACGCCCGCAGGTCCCGGTGCGAGTACTCCATCGACCGCCCGGACCGAGGAAGCGCGCGGCGTCAGTCGCCGCCTCTCCGGCCCCGCGCCGGAGGGAGGAGACGCTCGAGGATCGCCTTCTGGGCGTGCAGACGGTTCTCGGCCTGGTCCCACGCGGCGGAGCGGGGTCCGTCGAGCACGGAGTCGGTGATCTCCTGGCCTCGGTGCGCCGGAAGGTCGTGCAGCACGAACGCCGCGGGCCGGGCCCGGGCGAGCAGGTCGTCGTTCACTTGGTAGCCGCGGAACGCGGCCTCGCGCGCCTCGCGGTCGGCCTCATCGCCCATCGAGACCCAGACGTCGGTGTACACGGCGTCCGCGTCGCGGACGGCCTCGCGCGGGTCGCGTACGACCTCGATCGTCGCCTTCGATTTCTCCGCGAGCGCCCGCGCGGCCCCGAGGACGTCCGGGCGCGGGTCGTAGCCGATCGGTACGGCGGCCGTGAGGTCGAGCCCGACCGCGGCCGAGCCGAGGAGCAGCGAGTGGAGCACGTTGTTTCCGTCGCCGACCCAGGCGAGCCGGTGGCCACGGAACCGCCCCTTCCAGCGCTGGTGCATCGTGAGCAGGTCCGCGACGATCTGGCACGGGTGCTCGAGGTCGTCGAGCGCGTTGACCACCGGGACGGTCGCCCACCGAGCGAGCTCGACCATGTCCGCGTGGCGGAAGGCCCGGTAGCAGATCGCGTCCACGAACCGGGAGAGCACCCGGGCCGTGTCGGCGATCGTCTCGCCCCGTCCGAGCTGGAGGTCCTTCGACGAGAGGTAGAGCGCGTGCCCTCCGAGGTCCGTCATCGCGACCTCGAACGAGGTCCGCGTCCGGGTCGAGGGCTTCTCGAAGATCATGGCGAGGTTGCGGCCGGGTCGCGTGGCCCGCACCGCTCCGCGGTGGCGCTCGGCCTTCAGCCGCGTCGCCCGCGCGAGGAGCGGACCGAGGTCGGCGGCGATGTCCGTGACGGAGAGGAGGTCTCGTTTCCCGGAGGTCCGCGGCATGGTTTCCCGGACGGCGGGCGACGGCCAAAACGGTTCCTCCGGCCGACGGCTTTGCCGGGCGATGCCACTGTTATGAACCACCCGACGTTGCGGCCCCCGAGGGATCCGAGTGCCGGCCCGTAGGAAGGCCCCGAAGCGTCGCGAGTCCGTCCGTCCTGTCCGGAAGCTCACGCCGACGACGAACGCCCGGAAGGTCTACATGATCACGGGCGGGGTGACGAAGTTCGCCAAGGCGCACCCGGCGATGGACTTCCGCCTGATGGTGAAGCGCGCGTACGACTACGCGCTGAAAGGGGTTCCGAACCTGACCCCCGATCGGATCGACGGCTCCCGCATCTCGTACTTTTCGGACCATTTCACACGGCAGTTGAAGGCCGCGAGCATGGTTCAGGACTACCTCGGGCTCAACCCCAAGGGCTCCGTCCGCATCGAGTGGGGTGGCGCCACGGGCGGCGAGTGCTTCCAGGCCGGCTACGAGGCGGTCGCGAGCGGCCGGATGGACCTGTGCGTTGCGGCCGGTTTCGAGACGATGAGCCGCGTGGCAACGTGGAAGGGGAACGAGTTCATCGCGCTCGCCTCCGACACGAACTTCGATTTCCCGCTCGGCGGGTTCTACACCGGCTACTACGCCCTGATGGTCGTGCGTCACATCTACGAGTACGTCCGGCAGACGAAGTTCGCGTCGGTCCCGGACGAGCGCGAGGCGCAGCGGCTCGCGATCGCGGAGGCGTCCCGCATCATGAGCAAGGTCTCGGTGAAGAACCACCTGAACGCGTTGCACAATCCGTATGCCCAGTACCCGAAGCGGCTCACGATCGAGGACGTCCTGCGTTCCGAGATGATCAGTTACCCGCTCACGCGCGAGCAGATCTGCACGATGAGCGACGGCGCGGCGTGCGCGGTCTTCGCGACCGAGGAACGCGCGAAGGAGTTCACCGACCGTCCGGTCCGCATCATCGGCGTCGGCACCGGCACCGACACGATGCGGCTCGCCGATCGGCCGTTCGGGAAGGTGCCTCTGCTCCCCCACGAGCGGCCCCGCGATTACGAGGACCTCCCGTACCCGGGGATCCACTCGTTCCGCGCCGGACGCGCCGCCGGGATGGAGGCGTACAAGATGGCCGGGATCACCCGGCCCAACACCGAGCTCGACTTCATCGAGCTCCACGACGCCTACGCCTCGAGCGAGATCCAGACGTACGAGGACCTCGGGCTCTGCAAGTACGGCGAGGGGTACGACTTCACCGAGCGCGGCGACCCGTTCCTGAAGGGGATCGACTACGGCTTCCCGGTCCCGAAGGCGGGGGCGATCCCGGTGAACCCCTCGGGCGGCCTGATCGCGTGCGGCCACCCGGTCGGGGCGACCGGTCTCATGCAGGCGGTCTTCGCCTTCTGGCAGCTCCAGGAGACGATCGCGAAGCACTTCCAGGACCCGGCCCTCCAGCTCGCGCGCCCGGAGCGCGGCGCGATCCACAGCCACGCCGGCACCGGCTCGAGCGTGACCGTCTCGATCCTCGAGCGGGGGTTCCGATGACCGCCCGACCGGCCGTCTTCACGAAGTTCCGCGACGTGCAGGCCGAGCTCGAGCGGAGCGGCAGCGCGATCTTCCGTGACGCGGACGGCGTCGAGAGCCTCATCATCCGCAACCCGTACGCCATCACGTACATCCACAGCTACGCGGAGGACTCCCCATTCTTCCTCGGCCTCGCCGAGGGCCGCCTGCGGGGGTCGAAGTGTCGGAAGCCGAAGTGCGGCTTCGTCTACGCGACGCCGCGGGGCCATTGCATGGTCTGCGGCGCGCCGACCGAATGGGTCGACCTCCCGACGAAGGGCCGGGTCCACTCCTGGACGACCTGTCACTTCGGCAGCGAGGCGTTCCTCAAGGAGACCCCCTACAACCTCGCGATGGTCGAGTTCGACGGCGTCGGGAGCCTCCTGCTCGTCCGGCTGAAGGAGTGCGTCGAAAGCGACCTCTACGTCGGGATGCCGGTGGAGGCGCGGTTCGACCCGCAGCCCAAGTACTCGATCACCGACGTCTGGTTCGTGCCATCGCACTAGGGGCCGCGGGACGGCGCCCTCCGCGGGGCCGCCGGCGCGCGCGGGGGGAGCCCGGCGAGGGCGAGCACGTCGCCCTGGTTGCGCGCGATCTGCCCGGGGTCGAGGCCGGCGACCTCGAGGAACGCGAGCTCCTTCCACACCGGGACGCGCGGGGGCCGATCGGTCGGCCACCGCCCCCGATAAACGAACTGGAGGTCCCAATGCGGGTCGTTCGCCGTGCTGCCCGGACGTCGGTACGCCTCGGAGAAGACGGACGGCCCCTCGAGCGGGATCGGACGGGCGGCGAGCTGCTCGCGCACGATCCGTCGCGCGGCCTCGTCGGGCGACTCGAACAGGAGGAGCTGGCTCGACGGGAGCATCCACCGGTCCCCGACCTGGGCGACCCGGGCCGGCTCGAGCGCGCCGAGCTCCGACCAGGCGGCGCCGGGGTCGAGCTTGCCGAACAGCACTTTGCCGTCCTGGTTCGCGGGCCGCAGCAGGACGAACGCGGAGAGACAGAACCCGTCGTCCGGCACGGTCGAGAACCCCGTCGGCGCGGGCTCCGTTCCCGGCCGCAGCCGGGCGAACCGGCGGCCCCCGTTCATCGTCGCGCCCACGCGGCCGGCTCCGATGAAGCTTTCCGGGTACCGACGGCGGGGCCGCTCGGCCGTTCCGGTCGGCCGGCTAGGCCGAGGGCGACGAACGCAGGGATGCCGCGGGCCGGGCTTGAACCGGCGGCTTCAAGATCTTCAGTCTTGCACTCTC
>JASHYY010000147.1 GCA_030042815.1 Thermoplasmata archaeon
CTCGACAACATCTGGAACTTCAGCTACGCCATCGGGGGCTGCCCCAGCGACCTGGACAGCGGCGCGGGCTGCATCAATCCGGCGTACGTGGTCGGAAACTACGCCGACCAATGCGTGTATGCGGGCGGCTATCCGGAGTTTTACTACTGTCAGGGCCCTACGACCTATGGCCTCCTGCCTCCGTTCACGATCTGGACGTGGACCGACGTCAATTCCTACGGAGACTGTACGTCGGCGGGTTCCTTCGCCTGTGTGAACTTCTGGGGGTCGGTCATCGTGGACGGGAACTACGTGACGGCAAGCTACTACGATGGGGTATCGTTCTACGGAGGGACCCACAAGCAGACGAGCGCGCGGTTCTACGTCCACGACTCCAACACCCCGCTAGGCCTGCCGTACGATTTCGAGTGGGTCCTCGGAGGGCCGGCGGATGGCTCGTCGATCGAGCTCTACATCCTTTCGGATATGCAATCGTACTATTCTTCGAAGGTGAACGGCTCCTCCCTCGACGCAATCCTCCACGCGTGGTCTTCCGGCAGGAACACGGCGGAGACCACGAAGGAAGTGTACATGTTCAATTCGGGAGGGGAACGGCCGGGCCTTGCCCAGACCGCCTTCGCGGGGGATAATCCGGGCGTCGCTCTCTGGTAGGCGAGCGAGCTCGTTTCCCGACGCCAACCTCTTCCCCCGCGGTCGCGCGTCGCCCGGGGGGGTTCGGTGCGCTCTGGGCGGAGTTTTGTATAACTCGGCGGTCCGGCGAGGATATAAGGTAGGGCACGACCCCTAGCACTTGGAGACGCCCGCCGGGGGGCCGACGGCGTTTCCGAGACCCGATGAAAACGGGGAACCGCCGAGACCGTCACGCCTTCCGTTCGCTCGCTCGGTCCGGGGTCCGCCCGTGGACTCTGCCGCTCCGGGGTCGCGAAGCGGCGCTATCGTCGCGCGCCCTGCCGGCGGCGCTCACGGTCGCCACCCTGCTGCTAACGTCCGTCGCGGTCACGATTCTCGGCGGCGCGGAAACGGGGGGCGCCCTGCGTTCCTCCTCGGTCCCTGCGCCCTCGGCCCCGGGCAGCCCGGGTCCCCGCCCGGCAGGTTCGCTGGACCCGGGCGCTGAGATCTCGATCGCTCCCCCGTCGTCTCCGGTCGGGTGGTACGTAAACGCCTCCGGAGGGGGCTTCGTTCCCGACTCGACGCTCTATCTCAATTTCAGTTCGATCGCCGTCCTCAGCTGTCGAACGGGGGGCCTCGAGTCGAACGACTCCGGGAACTTCTCCTGCGTATTCCAAGTGCCGACGCTCCCCGCCGGGTCGTATCCGGTGAACGTTTCGGACGGGGTCAACCTCGCTACGGTGAGCTTCACGATCGAGCCGCCCACGTTGGTCCTCACCCCGACCAGTGGTCCGGTCGGGACGGACGTGACCGCGATGGGGATGGGCTTCGCGCCGTCCGCGTTGCTGGTGCTGGTCGCGGCCGGGGTTCCGCAGTCGTCCTGTGTTTCGGGGAGCTTGACGAGCGATGCGGGCGGGAATCTCTCCTCTTGTGAGTTCGCGTTCCCGACCGTACATGCCGGCGACCAGGACGTCACCCTCAACGACTCGGTCAACAGCTCGTTGGCGACCTTCGACGTCGAGTCCCCCTCCCTCTCGCTTGCCCCGGCAACCGGCCCCGTCGGCACCTCGACGGTGGCGTCGGGCGCGGGGTACGCCCACTCG
The DNA here is from genome assembly GCA_030042815.1 of Thermoplasmata archaeon. Classification (GTDB taxonomy): domain Archaea; phylum Thermoplasmatota; class Thermoplasmata; order Lutacidiplasmatales; family UBA184; genus Lutacidiplasma. Next base: position 1,713 of record JASHYY010000147.1, read on the forward strand.
GTGGATTTGACGCTTGACTATAGCGGGGCGGCGGTGACCTGCACGTCGGGCTCGACCGAGAGCTCCGACACCGGCAGCTTCTCCTGCACGTTCACCGTGCCCGCCAGCACGTCGGGCGGCCACACTGTCCGTGCGTCCGACCTGGTCAACTCGGCCACCGCGACCTTTTCGGTCACGGCCGAACTGACGCTGACCCCGCACGCCGGCAACGTTTCTGCCCTCGTGGTCGCGGCCGGTTCGGGATTCGGCTCCGGCCAGTCGGTTTCCGTCAACTGGAACGCCTCTCGCGTCGGCGTGTGCGTCACCACGACCGAGTCGAGCGGCTCGTTCTCCTGCACTTTCCCGGTGCCGCCGTCACCGGCCGGTATCCACACGGTCACTGCGGTCAATGGAACGAATGCTCCCACGGCGAACTTCGACGTCGACCCGAACGCAAGCCTCTCTCCGACAGTCGGAAACGTCACGCAAACGGTCGATCTGACCGCCACCGGCTTTGACGCGAGCGCGTCGATCACAATCAGTTGGGACGACAGTATCGCCCTCTGTGCGGGGACGACCGATACCAACGGCGGCTTCTCGTGCTCGTTCGAGGTCCCGGCCTCCCCGGTCGGGAGCCACTCGGTATCGGTGGTGCAGGGTTCGCACACAGTAACGAAAGCTTTCCAGGTGACGACGACGCTGGCCATCGCTCCGACCTCCGGTCCGAAGGGAACGCCGGTGTCGCTGAGCGGAGCGGGCTTCGGGGCCTCGACGACGTACCTGGTCTGCTTCGAAGCGACGGTCACTCCGTGCCCGGACGGGAGCCCAACGTTCGTCTCCGAGGCGAACGGGTCGGTCCCCTCCGGAACATCGGTGGAAGTGCCGTCGCTCGCCGCGGGGTCGTACGACGTCGACATTTCCACCGGCTCGACGGTGGCGGCCAACGCGACGTTCCTCGTGACGCCCGCCTCGCTGGTCGTGGCCCCCATTTCCGGCCCGGTCGCCTCGAACCTGGGGCTCTCGGGCGCCGGGTACCTCGCCGACACGGGCTACTTCTACTGCTTGCAGTCGACGCAGGCCTTGTGCCCTTCCGGGACGACGACCGAGTTCGACTCCACTGGCGCGGGCGCGATCCCGTCCGGCACGACGCTCACCGTCCCGAATACCCCCGGAGGCGCTTACTTCGTCGACGTATCCGAAGGGTCGGACCTGCTCGCGACGACCTCGTTCACGGTGGTCGCAGCCGTCGCGGGAAACACGAGCTCGGCGACGGTCGGTACCACCGTAGTGGCCAGTGGGACCGGATTCGACGCCGACACCGCCTATGCCGTCGATTGGAATGCCACCCTCGAGCTCTGCCACGGCACGACGAACGGGGCGGGGGCGTTCTCGTGTTCCTTCCCGGTCCCGACCGCCGTCGCGGGACCCCACACGGTCACCGCGAAGGAAGGGTCGAACGCGCCCGGTTTCTCTCTCGCGGTCGTCCCGTTCGTCACCGTGACGCCCCAGGAGGGCGCGGTCGGGTCGACGGTGACCGTCACCGGATCCGGATTCGACGCGTCGGCGGCCGTCGCGGTCGTTTGGGACTCGGTGCAGACGGTGTGCGCCCCCACCAGCGGCGCGGCCGGCGAGCTCGGTTGCACCTTCGCGGTCCCGCCGGCCGTCGCCGGGCCCAACACCCTCACCGCCCACGAGGGGGCCTACGCACCGGCCACTTCGTTCGCCGTGCTGCCGAGTCTCTCGTTGACCCCCACCTCGGGGACGGTCGGCTCGGCGGTCGTCGTCACCGGCGACGGATTCGCCGCGAGCGCGGCGTACGAGGTCACCTGGAACCTCACGACCGAGCTCTGCGAGGGGATCGCGAACGGAACCGGGGCGTTCGTCTGCCCGTTCAACGTGCCGGCCTCCGTCAGTAATACCGTGACGATCGTCGCCGTCGAGAGCGAGAGCGGGGATACGGCGTCCGTCGAGTTCACGGTCGTGCCCGGGCTGACGGTCGCGCCCGACGCGGGCGCCGTCGGGGCCTCGGCGGTGGCCGAGGGAACAGGCTACTCTGGCGGCGTCTCCTTTTCGTTCTCGTGGAACCGCTCGGACGTCCTGTGCGGCGGCACGACCTCCTCCCTCGGGGCCTTCTCGTGCGACTTCACCGTTCCGACCGCGACCGCCGGTCTCCACATCCTCACCGCGACCGTGAGCGGGCAAGGCTTCCCGATCGACTTCACCGTGGTCCCGAACGTCGTGCTCGCCGAGGGGAACGGCACCGTCGGCGGGGCGGTGTCGTTGCACGGAAGTGGATTCGACGCCGACGCCTCGTTCTACCTCTCCTGGAACTCGTCGACCGTCGCCTGCACCGGGACCTCTACGTCCGACGGGAACGTCTCCTGCACGTTCGCAGTTCCCAACGGGCCCGGGGGGTCGCACGCTCTCACGTTCGCCGAAGGGGCCTACGCCCTCACGGTCGGCTTCACGGTCCTGGCCTCGATCTCGGTCACGCCGACGACCGCGGTACCGGGGGCGACGGTGACGTTCGCGGGCTCCGGGTTCGGCGCCGGCGCGAACTACCAGGTCACGTTCAACGGAACGACCCTGCTCTGTTCGGGAACGACCGACACGAACGGCGCCTTCGTCTGCTCGTTCGCCGTGCCCTCGGCCACCCCCGGCAACTATACGATCCGCGCGACCCAGGGACCGAACGCACCCACGCTCCTGTTCGTCGTGGCCGCGGCGCCTCCGCCGCCCCCTGCGAGCTCCGGGACGATCCTGCCGTGGTGGGTGGTCGCCGCGCTCGTGGTCGCCGCCGTCGTGGTCCTCCTCGTGGTGTTCGTCTTCACCGGACGACGGCGGGCGCCGAAGCGCGTGGCCGTCCATCCGTGGGAGGAGACTCCGCCGTCCGCCGGACCGTCAGGGGGGGCACCGGCTCCGGCCGGGCCGACGCCGGTGCCGACCGTGATCGGTACGCGGCCGCCGACCCCGTCGCCGGCCGTGGCGGCTCCCCCGCCGAGCGCGGTGGCCGATGCGGGCGCGCCGAGCGTCCCCGCCGAGCCGGAGGAGGACATCGACGCGATGCTCCACCGCCTCGAACGGATCGCGGAAGAGGTCTTCAAGCGCAAGCCGCAGGTCGACCTCGAGAACGAAGAGGCGACCGCCGGCGGGGCGCCCTGACGGGACCTCTTCCGCTCCCCCGGGGCGCCCGAATCCCCTGCCGCTCGCGGGTCATCGCGCGTCGTTCGGGGCGAGCGACTGGCGGGTCGCCGCCGACGATTCCGCGGGCGCCCAGCCCGAGGACCGGTTCGAGGTAGTTGTGTCCGGGGTACCCGGACCCATCGTCCATCGAAGGGGTGCGAGGGCCCGGTCGGGACGCAGGGCGAAGGCGACCGCGAATCCTCCGACCAGGAGGTACTGCACTCCCCAGCGAAAGGCCAGGTCGAGGCCGGGTCCGAACACCGGCACCACCGCGCCGACCGAGGCCGGATATCCGAGCACGCCGAGGAGCTCGTTGCCGAGACCCTCGATCCCCCACGCCGCTAGCGGCGGGGGAGCCCCGACCACGAGCGCCAGCCCCCCGAGCAGCAGCCCTGCTCGGACGAGCGCTCCCCCGACTCGGCCGACGGACCGAGTCACCGTTTCGTAGGTGCCGACCGGGAAGAGAGCCGTCAGGATGGCGAGG
>JASHYY010000148.1 GCA_030042815.1 Thermoplasmata archaeon
GCGTAGAGCATCACGAACTGGCCGGGCTTGGTCGCGGGGACTCGCTTCGTCGCCCGCGGCTCGATGACGAGCGTGGACGTGTCGGGGGTCTCGAGGACGACGCTGCGCACGACGTACGGGATCGGCGCGAGCGGGTGCCCGGCGACCTCGGTGCTGGTCGGGTCGGCGTGTCGCTCAGCGAGCATGGATGTCCAGCAGCTGGACGCGCGTGTTCTCGAGCCGTTCGGCGAGGACCGGCATGAACCGGACCATGAACTGGAACCCCCAGGTCGGGTGGGACTTCAGGGTCCGCCGCAGGACCTCCGCGTCGAGCGCGATGGCACGGGTCGCCTTCACCGCCCGCGCGTCGAACCGCCAGCGGTGCGGCGGGACGAGCCACGACCACCCGAGCACTTCGCCGGGTCCGACCGTCTGGACCGTGAGCGGCGCGCGGGCGCTCGCCCCGATCTCGAGCGCGACCTTTCCTTCGAGGACCGCGTAGAGGAGCTCCGCCTCGGTCCCTTCCTTCGCGAGCATCTCGTCGACGTCGAACCGGACCTCGGACGCCTTCGCCGAGATCGCGTGGACGAACGCCGGTTCGAACCCCTCGAAGAACGGGTGCTGCTGCAGGGCCGCCGCCAAGTCTCCCGAGCTCGTGCTCGTCATGTTTTTCCTCCCTTCCCGGCGGTCGCGCCGGGGGTCGCCCGGATCGCCGCCACCTCCTCCGTCAGGTCGATCCCGACGGGGCACCAGGTGATGCACCGCCCGCAGCCGACGCACCCGGACGTGCCGAACTGGTCGTGCCAGGTCCCGAGCTTGTGGGTCATCCACTGGCGGTAGCGCGAGAGTCCGCTCTTTCGCACGCTCGCCCCGTGGAGCTCGGTGAACGCGAGGTTGAAGCAGGAGTCCCAGCGGCGCCACCGCTCGACCTTCTCGGCGTCGAGGTCGGGCACCTCCTCCTGCGAGCTGCAGAAGCAGGTCGGGCAGACCATCGTGCAGTTGGTGCACGAGAGGCAGCGGTTCGCCACGACCTCCCAGCGCGGATGCTCGAGGTTGTTCTTGAGGAGGTCCCGGAGGCCGTCGGCCTCCATGTGCCGACCCATCGACCGGGCCGTCCGCTCCACGATCTCGTGGGCGACGCGCTCGTCCGACTTCGGCGACGCGGAGGGCGGCGACGGGAGGCGGGCGACGACGGCCGCTCCCGCCGGGGAACCGACCTCGAGGAGGAACCGGTGCGGACCGTCCCCGACGATCTCCGTGAGCACCAGGTCGGCCCCCTGGCGGACGCCGGGTCCCGTCCCCATCGAGACGCAGAAGCACGTCCCGCCCGCCTGGGCGCACTGGACGGCGATCCGGAGGATGCGAGCTCTACGGGTGCGGTAGCCGGGGTCGACCACCGGACCGCCCTGGAACACCTTGTCGGTCACGTCTAGGGCCGCGAGCTCGCAGGCCCGCATCCCGAGGAAGGCGAGCGGCGGGCCGTCGACCGGCTCCGGCGCCACCGTGAACGACGTGCCGTCCTTGCGGGCGGTCCACAGGCGCTCGTGCGCCGGGTAGAGGAACTTCTTCCAGGTGAACGGCCCGACGTTGTAGCCGAACAGGGCGGCGTCCGCTCGCCGCTCGAGGCGATACTTCCCGCCGTCCTGTTTGTCGGTCCAGCCGACCGGGAGGTCGTCCACCCCGTGGATCCGGTCGTAGACGATCGCACTGTCCCGCACCGTCGGCCCGACGATCTCGTACCCGGCCCCCGCGAGCGCCGAGAAGAGCCCGGGAAAATCGGCGCGTTCGAGGGTCAGCTTGGCTCCGACTGCGACCTCCGTCACGTACCCCTCCAAACGTCGCCGCACTCCGCCGGCCGAACGGGCGATGGGGCGCGTGGGGTATATTGTCGCTGGTCGCGGCCCGGTTTTCCGGGCGTCGACCGGGTGCGATAGGCTGCCTTTTTATAGTATAGCAAACTTACTATTTCCGTCACAACGAGGTGTCATCGATGACGAAAGAGATCGAGCCGCGAGAGAGCCCGCCCGACCCGTGGACCGACTTCGACCGCGCGTTCGACCGGATGCGCCGGCGGTTCGACGACGCTTGGGGCGTCCCGCCGTTCGGCACCGCGTTCCTGCCGCTCGAGTCGGGGACGACCCCCCGGTTCCGGCCGGCGCGGACCGACGTGAGCGACACGGGAACGGCCTACAAGGTCGTGGCCGAGATCCCGGGGGTCCCGAAGGAGAGGCTCGACATCCGCGTCCGCGGCTCGAGCGTCGAGATCCGCGGCGAGACCTCCGAGGAGAAGGGAGAGGACGGAGAGGAGTTCGTCCACCGCGAGCGCTCCTACGCGGGCTACTACCGCAGCCTCGAGCTCCCCGAGCCGGTCGTCGCGGCCGACGCGAAGGCGAAGGTCGAGAACGGGCTCCTGGAGCTCGAGCTGCCGAAGCAGCACCCCACCCCCTCCCCCGCCGAGGTCAAGGTCGCGGTCGAATAGACCGGCCCGGACCTTCCGCCCCCCGGAGGTTCGTCCTCCGGGGACCTTTTTTTTGGATGCCGTTCCCGGCGGGGGCGCTAGCCGAAGCCGGGCAGCGCCTTCGGGTCCGTCTTGCCGCCGGGCCGGAGGGGCGGCTTCCGTAGCTCCTTCGGGCACTCGACGAGACGCACGAGCGGCGCCGACTGCACGATGTAGGCGGGGAGACCGGTGTTCGGGTC
>JASHYY010000149.1 GCA_030042815.1 Thermoplasmata archaeon
GTCTTGTTTTCGGGCGGAATCGATTCCTCGCTCCTGGCGTGGGAGCTGCGCGGCGATCCGCGCCTCTCCCTCTCCACCGCGGGGCTCGAAGGGAGCGCCGACCTGAAGACGGCGAAGGAGGCGGCGCAGGTCCTCGGCCTTCCGTGGACGCCCGCGGTCGTCCGTGCGGACGACGTCCGTCGGGTCGCCAGCGCCGTCGCGTCGGAGGTCGAAGACCTCCCGTGGATGCGGAGGAGCGCGCTGACCGCGCTCGCCGTGGCCATCGACCGCGCCGGGGAGGGCGCCCTCCTCTGCGGCCAGGGAGCGGACGAGCTGTTTCTCGGGTATGCGCACTTTCGGGATCTCTCCGAGTCGGACACGGAAGCTCGCGCCACGGTCGACCTCCGGACTCTCCTCGAGGAGGACTGGCCTCGGTCCGTGCGGATCGCGCGTCGCTGGGGCCGTGACCTTTACGCACCCTACCTCGCCCCCGTGTTTCTCGAGGCCGCCGGCGCGGTTCCGATCGCACGACGGCGGCCCGCGGGCGAATCGAAGCCGCTCTTCCGCGCCTGGGCCCGACACCGGGGGCTTCCCGAAGCGATCGCCGGTCGGCCGAAGCGGGCGCTCCAGTTCGGCAGCGGGATCGACCGAGTCCTCCGAGGGAAAGGCTCGATCAGCCCGGGGCCGTGACGCGGGTGCCGGCCTCCCCGCGGACCGCTCGGGCGAGGGACGGAATATCGGTGATCAGAAACCGTTGACCCCCGTTCGAGAGGAAATCGAGCCCGGCCTCGACCTTCGGTCCCATGCTGCCGGACGCGAACTCGCCGCGGGCCTGATAGCGTGCGAGCTCGTCGACGGAGACCTCTCCGAGCCATCGTTCGCCCGGTTTTCCGAACGCGACGGCGGCGCCGGGGACGTCCGTGACGACCGCGAGGGTGTCGAGTCCGAGCTCCCGCGCCACGAGCGAGGCGGCGAGGTCCTTGTCGATCACGGCCTCCACCCCTTCATAGCCACCGTCCGGGCGAAGGACCACCGGGATCCCTCCCCCTCCCGAGACGACCGGAACCCACCCGGCCCCGAGACCCGCCTGCATCAGGTGGCGGACCGCGGGACCCTCCAACCATCGCACCGGACGGGGGGAAGGCACCACGCGCCGCCATCCCCCACGGGCCCCATCGTACTGCATCGCCCAACCGGTCTGCTTGCGGAGGACGCGGGCCTCCTCTTCCGTGTAGTACCGCCCGACCGGCTTCGTCGGATGCTGGAACGCGGGGTCGTCGGCGGCGACCTCGGTGCGACTCACGACGGTGAGGACGGTCCGGTCCACGCCCCGGAGCCGGAGCGCCGGCGTGAGCTCGGTTTGGATCAGGTATCCGACCTGGCCCTGGGTCTCCGCTCCGAGGACGTCCATCGGCCGCGCCGGAACTTCGCGTGCGCCGAGCTCGTTCTGCCGCAGGAGCACCCCCACCTGAGGGCCGTTCCCGTGCGTCAGGGCGAGCTCGACGCCGTCCGCCGCGATCTCGGCGAGTACGCCGACGGCCCCGCGCATCTGAAGGCGGGCCTCCGCCCACGACCCGGAGCCGCCGGCGCGCTGCAGCGCGTTACCACCCAGCGCAACGAGTATCCCCGGCATGACGACGGCGCCAGCATCCGCCGCGCCCTTGAATAGCCCCGCGGTGGACTCCTGTTGACACCCCGGGCCGAACGGGCGCCGGGGACGCGCCAACGGCTATATATCCGGCCCCGGCTTCCCCGCCGTGACGGACGACTCTTCCTCGCTTTTCTGCCCCCTTGAGTTTCGCTACGGGCGGGAGCCGGTCCGAGCGCTGTTCTCGCGCCGCAACCGTCTCGTCCGCGCTCTTCGAGTCGAAGCGGCGCTCGCGGCGACGGAAGCGGACCTCGGGATGATCCCGACGGACGCGGCCGCCGCGATCGGGCGCGCCGCGGACCTTGAACACGTGCCGCTCGAGCGCGTCGACTCCCTCGAGCGGTCGCTGCGCCACGACGTCATGGCGATCGCCCGCTCGCTCGCCGAAGCCGCGGGCCCGGCGGGACGCTGGGTCCACTACGGTGCCACGAGCGCGGACATCACCGACACCGCCCTCGCGCTCGAGTTGGCCGAGGCCGCCCGCATCCTGCGCGGTGACCTCACCGAGCTCGCCCGGGTCCTCTCCGAGCTCGCCCGACGCCACCGCGCGACCCCGGAGGTCGGAAGGACCCACGGGCAGCACGGGGTGCCGATCAGCTTCGGGTACAAGGCCGCGGTCGGCGCGGCCGAAGTGATGCGGCACCGCCGACGGCTCGACGAGCTGCTCCCCCGGCTCGCGGTCGGCAAGATGGCCGGCGCGGTCGGCACGGGTGCCGGTTTCGGCTCGCGCGCCGCCGAGGTCGAGACCGGCGTCATGCGACGTCTGGGGATCGGGGTCGACGAGGCTCCGACCCAGATCGTAGGCCGCGACCGGATCGCGGAGTTCACGAACCTGCTCGCGCTCGTCGCGGCAACCGCCGAGCGGCTCTCGACGGAAGTACGCAACCTGCAGCGCACCGAGATCGCCGAGGTCGCGGAGCCGTTCGACGAGGCCCACCAGGTCGGCAGCTCGACGATGGCCCAGAAGCGCAACCCGACCGTCTCGGAGAACGTGACCAGCCTCGCCCGCCTCGTCCGGGCGTTCGCCCAGCCCCCGCTCGAGAACATGGTCCAGTGGCACGAACGGGACCTCGCGAACTCGGCCAACGAACGGATCGTGATCCCGCACGCGATCCTCCTGGCCGATGACCTCCTCGGGAAACTGACGGACGTCTTCCGCGGCCTGCACGTCGATGCCGCGCGGATGCGGGCGGAGGTGGACCGCGCCGCCGGGCAGGCGATGTCGGAAAGCCTGGTGCTCGCCCTCACCGCCCACGGCCTTGACCGCTCGGGCGCCCACGAGGTGGTCCGGACGATCACGCGCGACGCCGCTGCCGGCCCCTCCCTCCTCGAGCGT
>JASHYY010000150.1 GCA_030042815.1 Thermoplasmata archaeon
GCCGGGCTCGACCTGGAGCGGATAGCCTTCCGCGCCCGTGTAGTTTTTGTAGCTCGAGTTCAAGCCGAACCAGGGGTAGCCGTTGCCGCTGACCCCCTGGACGATGTGGAGCTTCACCTCGGTGATCGTCACCGGGGTTGGCTGGGACCCGTTCGGCAGGACGAGGACGCCCGCGGCGATGAGCACGATGAGGACGACCACGACGACCGCGCCCGCGATCACGGCCACCGTCAGCGCGCGGCGGAGCTTCCGGCGACGACTGGGGGACGTCACTTTGGCCCTCGAGGATCCCGCACCCGCCTCGTATAGTGTTCGGTCAAGAGCTTAAACTGTCGGCGGAGCGAGCGAATAGACCGGGATGGTCGCGAGCACGGTCGACGGGCTTCCCGTATAGGTCAGGTAGATCGTGCAGGCCCCCTCGCTCGTGAAGCACCACGGGGGTGCCCCATGATAATCGTCGTAATCGTTCTGAATGACCGGCTGGGGGTTGCTGTACGTGTAGTGACAACCGTTCGTCGAGTTCTGGTCGTCGAAGATCACCCCCGCGGCGTTCGCGACGCACTCGAAATCGATCGGCCAGCCTCCGTTGTGGATGTAGAGGATGAACGTGTCCCCGTTCTCGATCCCAGTGACGCCCTGCTGGAGGGGAACGAAGATTCCGAGACGATTGTAGTACGTGTCGTACGCCGCCCCGCCGTAGTTCGCATCGAAGTTGCCGCAGTATCCGAGCAGCGGCGCGCCGTTCGCCGGCTCGCTGCTGACCCCCGGGAACCAGGTCATCGAGGCGAGCGATCCGTTGACCAGGATCGTCTCGCCGCCCTTGTTGGACGCGTTGTTGCAGACGAACGTGAGGTCGATCTCCGAGAGGGGGATGTACGACGGGGTGTGCGCCGAGATGATGATCTGGGTCGAGTTCAACGTCGAAAAGTTTCCCGTGACCGTGTCCTCACACTGGTCGTCCCACACCCGTTCCCAGGCGGTGAGGTTGTCGCGCGCCTGCGTGCTCCCGGTGAACATGCTGGGATAGTCGGCGATGGTGTAGCCCCACGGCTGGCAGTCCGTCGGGTCCCCCCACACCGGGTTACTCCCGCCCGAACGAATCACGAAGCTGACCGAGGGCGGACTCGCGGGCGTGCTCACATGGAAGGTCCAGAGGATGACCCCCGCGATGAGCGTGAGCGCCACGAGCAGGATGGCCGCGATGATCTCGGCGATCCCGCGATTGCGAGCTCGCCGCCAGCGACGAGGAGGGCGCATTGCCGTATCCATGCGCATCGAGGATTATCAAACTATCGCGGTGTCCGGAGCCGCCCTGCCCCCGACCGTCGAAGCGGTGGCCCGCGCCGGCTCCCCTCTCGCGAAAACCTGCGACCGAAGTCGGAACCCCCGCTCCCCGGGGTACACCGAGCGTGCCGCAATCTCGGGAAGAAGGGAGCGGCGCCCGTCGCACCTTCCCGAGCGCGCGGAATCGACTCGTCCGAGGCGAAGCCGCCGGAGAGAGTCGAACTCCCGACCTGCTGATTACAAATCAGCCGCTCTACCAGCTGAGCTACGGCGGCACCCTCGTCCGATTCGTTCTCCTTCCCTTAAGCCCCTTTCTCCGGTCGGACGGGTTCTCCGCACGCCCCCGGGAAACGTATAGCCGACGGTCGGTTGCCGGTGGCGATGACCCGAACGCTCGAATCCGATCGAGTCGTTCATGCCCCGCACGGGTCGGACCTCTCGTGCCGGAATTGGGGTGCGGAAGCGGCTCTGCGGCTCCTCATGAACAACCTCGACCCCGAGGTCGCCCGTGACCCCGCCCACCTGATCGTGTACGGCGGGCGGGGCAAGGCCGCGAGGGATTGGGAATCGTACGACCGCATCGTGGCCGCCCTTCGTCGGCTCGGGGACGAGGAGACCCTCCTGATCCAGTCGGGTAAGCCGGTGGGGGTTTTCCCTACGCACCCGGACGCCCCTCGGATACTGATCGCGAACGCCCTCTTGGTCCCGCGGTGGGCCACGGACGACATCTTCTGGGACCTCGAGAGCCGCGGGCTCACGATGTACGGCCAGATGACCGCCGGGAGCTGGGTCTACATCGGGACCCAGGGGATCCTGCAGGGCACCTACGAGACGCTCGCTTCGCTGGCCCGTATCGAGTTCTCCGCTGCGGGCCTCGCGGGCCGTTGGATGCTCACCTCCGGCCTCGGGGAGATGGGCGGGGCGCAGCCGCTCGCGGTCACGATGCTCGGCGGGGTCGGGCTGGTCGTGGACGTCGACCCCCACGCGCTCGAGCGTCGTCTCGAGTATCGGTACCTCGACCGGGAAGCCCGTTCGCTCGACGAGGCCCTGGGGCTCGTCCGCGAGGCCGTCGAGGCGCGCCGACCTCTCTCGGTGGGACTCTGTGCCAACGCCGCCGACGTCTATCCGGAGGTCGTGCGCCGGGGGCTTCTTCCCGACATCGTGAGCGACCAGACGGCCGCCCACGACCTGCGTGTCGGCTACATCCCGCAGGGCATGACGGTCGAGCAGGCGGTCGAGGCCCGTAAGGGGGACCTCGACGCCTACCTGAGGCGGGCCCGCGCGTCGCTCGCCACGGAAGCCCGCGCGATCCTCGAGCTCGTCCACCGGGGTTCGAAGGCGTTCGACTACGGCAACAACTTCCGGACGCAGGCGAGGGAGGCCGGAGTCGCGGACGCGTTCGACATCCCGGGCTACGTCCCCAAGTACATTCGGCCGCTCTTCGCGGTGGGCAGCGGCCCGTTCCGTTGGCTCGCGCTCAGCGGGGACCCGGAGGATATCCGACGCATCGATCGGATGATCCTCGAGACGTTCCCGGCGAACGAGCACCTCGGGCGGTGGATCCGTCTGGCCGGCGAGAAGGTGAAGTTCCAAGGACTCCCCGCCCGCATCTGCTACATGGGATACGGCGAGCGCGAGAAGTTCGGACATCGGGTCAACCAGATGGTCCATGACGGGGAGCTGTCCGCCCCCGTCGCGATCGGCCGGAACCACCACGACACGGGGAGCGTCGCGAGTCCGTTCCGCGAGACCGAAGGGATGCGCGACGGCTCCGACGCCATCGCCGACTGGCCGATCCTCAACGCCTTGCTCAACGTCGCGAGCGGCGCCACCTGGGTCTCGGTCCATCACGGCGGCGGGGTCGGGATCGGCAATTCGATCCATGCGGGACTCGTGGTGGTCGCCGACGGGACCGCCGACGCCGACCGCCGGATCGGCCGCGCCCTCCATAACGACCCGGGGCTCGGCGTGGCGCGTCATGCGGACGCCGGCTACCCGGAGTCCCTCCGCATCGCCCGGTCCGCCCCGTTCTGGGTGCCGTAGACCCCCTGCCCGACTCCTTCGAGGAGCCTCGGGGACCGGAGGCGTGCGACGCCGTCTCATGGTGTCTAATCGCCCGGGCGAGTACCGGAACCGTCCCTTAAGTCGGGTATCCCGACTCTGGCCCCTTGACGGAGTCAGCTCCGTCGGAAGGAACCATGGAGAAGATGGGCGGAACGAAGAGCTGGGTGGCAGCGGTCGGAGTCGGACTGCTCCTCGCCTTCGTGGTGGTTCCGGCGCTCTCGGGCGCCGCGAGCGCCGCGTCGGCGTCGAGCGTGTCCCCCGCGACCACGTCCAACCAGTGGGCGTACGGTGGAGAAGGATGGTCGAACGGCACGGTGACCTTCGGCAATGCCACGCTCACCTGGAGCGCGGAGTTCGGCTGGACGGTGGTCTTCACGGCGACGCCCGGAACGGCGGCGAACGTGACGCAGCTCGAGGAGCAGCGAACGGTCGGGGTCGCGATCACGGTGACCTACACCGGTCCCGTCCACCTGATCAACTACCAGTATCACGCCCAGGAGGTCGACACGGCGTTCGCGAACATCACGAACGCCTCGACGGTCTACGTGAACGGCCAGCCGGTCCCGGCCCTCGGGATCGACAACGCCTCGGCGTCCGTTCAGGCGTTCGTCAACGAATCGATCAGCGACACGGTCCACGGCCTGACCCGAAGCGGTTCGCTTCAGGTTACGGGCGCGGCCCAGGCCGCCGTTTCGTTCAGCCCGTCGCTCGGTCTGATCCCCCTGAACCTTTCGGGGGTCGACCAGTGGAACTCGAGCGCCACGGCCTCGCAGTCCGCGAACTGGACCGTCGGGTGGATGTGGACGGAGCAGGGGTTCAACGGCACGACAGGGTCGGGCTCCGGCTCGCGATCGGGCAACCTGAGCGGTACCGCCCCGGTCAACCTGACGGGGTCGAAGCTGCTCGTCATCCACCCGTTCTCCGACCACAAGGTACGGATCGGCGTCGTCCTGGTCCTCCAGGGCCCCTTCGACGCGTATGACGGGTTCGTCCTCGTACCGCACGCCTTCGACCTCTTCGGCAACGGCGCGGCAGCCTACAGCTCGGTCGGCTTCGGCTCGGCGTCGATCTCGGCTCAGTCGCTCTACCTGACCTCGGGTCCCGGCGGCCTTCAGCTGACGGCCGCGGACGCGACGTTCGGGTCGAACGATGCGACCGTCAACGCGATGGCGTCGCCGTCGGTCGGGGTGGCCCCCGCGGTCTCCTCGCCCGGTACGACCGTCGAGGGACAGCCGATGAGCGTCGCCCAGGCGAACTCCGAGGCGTACTCGCTGACGCACATGGCGGGCCCGGCCTCTACCGCCTCGAACGGCGGTCTCTTGGTGGCCCTCGCCGCCGCGGCGGTCGCGGTGGTCGTCGGTACGGTCGGCGTGATCGAGTGGCGCTCCTACGCCCGGCGGAAGTCGCA
>JASHYY010000151.1 GCA_030042815.1 Thermoplasmata archaeon
CCGTCGGCGCCGCGGTCCGTCCGGACACCCCGTTCGAGCGGGTCCGGCCTCTCGTCGAGCGGCTCGACCAGGTCCTCGTCATGAGCGTCTATCCCGGTTTCTCCGGGCAGAGGTTCCTTCCCGAGGTCCTCCCGAAGCTCCGAGAGGCGCGCGACCGGCTCGACGAGATCGGCTCGGGCGCCGACCTTTCGGTCGACGGCGGGATCGGACCCGACACGGCGGGGGAGGCGGCCGCGGCGGGCGCGACGTTCTTCGTCTGCGGGAACTCGGTCTTCCGCTCGGGGAGCGTCCGCGCGAGCCTCGCGCAGCTGCGTGCCGTCGTCGAGGAGGGGAGCCGGCGTGCGGTTCGCTGACCTCGCGGAAGCGTACGAGCGGCTCGAGGCGACGCCGAAGCGCCTCGAGATGCGGGCGATCCTGGTCGAGCTGATCCGTCCGCTCCGACCGCCCGAGCTCCCCCGCGTGCTCTACCTCTCGCAGGGGATGCTGCGACCCGAGTACGAGGGGGTCGAGCTCGGCGTCGCCGACTCGCTCGCCCGGCGGGCCGTGGCGGCGGCGACCGGCGCCGAGGAGGCCGCGGTCGCGCGACGGACGAAGGAGACCGGCGACCTCGGCTCGACGACCGGAGAGCTCCTGGGGCAAGTGCGTCGCCTCGAGGAGAAGGAGCCGCTCACGGTCGCGAGCGTCTACGCCGAGCTGACCCGGGTCGCCGAGGCCAAGGGCGAGGGCTCGCAGGAGACGAAGGTCCGGATCCTGACCGACCTCCTCGTACGGGCGGCCCCGCTCGAGGGGAAGTACCTCGTCCGGTTCGTCCTCGGGACCTTGCGGGTCGGCGTTCGCGAGATGACGATCCTCGACGCCCTGGCCGTCGCGTTCGGGGACGGCTCAAAGGCGACCCGGACCCGAATCGAGGCCGCGTTCAACCTTTCGAGCGACCTCGGCCTCGTGGCCGGCGTGCTCGTCGAGCACGGCGTCGACGGCCTCGCGTCGGTCGGCCTCGAGGTCGGCCGGCCGATCCGCCCGATGCTCGCGGAGCGCGAGAAGAACCTCGCGGCCGTCCTCGAGCGGATGGGCGGGCGGTGCGCGCTCGAGTACAAGTACGACGGGCTGAGGGTCCAGGCGCACATCCCGCGCCACGGGCCCGTGCGCCTTTTCTCCCGCCGCCTCGAGGAGATCAGCGCCCAGTTCCCCGAGCTCGTCACCGAGCTGCCCGAGGCGGTCCGGGACGCGCCGGCGATCGTCGAGGGGGAGTGCGTGCCGGTCGACCTCGACACGGGCGACATCCAGCCGTTCCAGGAGGTCTCGCGCCGCCGCGGGCGCAAGCACGACCTCGCGAAGGCCCAGGAGGAGATCCCGGTCTGCCTGTTCGCGTTCGACGTCCTGCTCGCCGGCGGCGAACCTGTCTACGAGCGGCCGTTCCCCGAGCGCCGGGCGCGGCTCGAGCGGCTCGTGCGCCCGACCGAGCGGGTGAAGCTCGCGGTGCAGCGCGTCGTCTCGGACGAGGAGTCGGCGACCCGGTTCTTCGAGGAGGCGATCGCGGCGGGCGGCGAGGGCGTGATGGCGAAATCCCTCGAGCCCGGGAGCGCCTACCGGGCCGGGGCCCGCGGCTACTGGTGGATCAAATACAAGCGCGAGTACACGGTGGGCCTCTCCGACTCGATCGACGGGGCCGTCGTCGGCGCCTTCCAGGGCCGGGGCCGCCGCGCGGGCCGGTACGGGGCGTTCCTCCTCGCGGTCTACGACCCGGGACGGGACCGCTTCGAGTCGTTCTGCAAGGTCGGCTCGGGGTTCGACGACGCCGCGCTCGCGGAGATGCCCCGACGCCTCGCGAAGTTCGCGACGGAGGAGCGGCCCGCGTCGGTCGACACCGAGCTCACCCCCGACCGCTGGATGCGGCCGGGCCTCGTCCTCGAGGTCCGCGGGGCGGAGCTGACGCTGAGCCCGATCCACCGGGCGGCGCTCGGCCGGGTCCGGGCCGGAGCGGGGCTCGCGCTCCGGTTTCCCCGGTTCACCGGTCGCGTCCGGGACGACAAGTCGGCGACGGAAGCGACGACCTCGGCCGAGCTCCTCAAGATGTACCGGTCGCAGGTCCGCCAGGAGACGAGGTCGGAGGCCGACGGCGAGGCCGGCGCCCCCTAGCGGCCCCGGGCGTCGCGACGGCACGCCGCCGGCGGTGCCCTTGCGCCCAAAGGCATAAGAAGGTCCGGCCCGCTGCGCGGGAGGCGAGAACGGGCCATGCTGGTCGAGATGACCGAACTCTTGGGACGCCAGATCTACACGCCGGACGGACGCCTCCTGGGCGAGGTCGACAACGTCGTCGTCGACGTCGACCAGTCGAAGATCGACGGTCTCTACGTCGACGAGACGAGCCCGATGTTAGTCGAGGATTCGCGCCCCACCAACGTTCCGTACCGCTGGGTCTCGGCGGTGAACGACGTGGTCCTGCTGAAGTACTTCCCGCGTCGGGTCTCGGTCAAGAAGACGGCCGCCCGCGCCGCGGCGAAGGAAGAGGAACCCGTCGCCCCCGCCGCGCGGTAGCGCCGCGGGGATAGCCAAGCCCGGAAACGGCGCAGGACTTAAACGGCGGGCCCCGCCGGTCCGCCGAAGAGATCCTGTCGCGCAGGCGTTCGCCGGTTCAAATCCGGCTCCCCGCATCGCCCGCCCGACGGCGCGGACCGGGGGTCCTCGTTTAAGCGGGCCGGGCGCTCCGCCGCCCGTGCGCCGATCCGACCTCGTCCGCGCGCTCGCCCGCGTGCCGGTCCCCGAGCGGCCGAGGGCCGACCTCGAGCAGGTCGCGACGCCGGCGGACGCCGCGGCCGACCTCGTGCTCGCGGCCGAGCGCTGGGATGGGCTCGGCGGTCGGTCCGTCGCCGACCTCGGCAGCGGCACCGGCCGGCTCGCGATCGGGGCCGCGCTGCTCGGCGCGGCCGCCGTCGTCGGGGTCGAGGTCGACCCGGCCCTGGTCGACGTGGCCCGCGCCGCG
>JASHYY010000152.1 GCA_030042815.1 Thermoplasmata archaeon
GCCCGGACCATCCCCTCGGAGGTGAACGGCAGGGTGCAGACGGCGATCGTCAGCGGGTTGCCGCCGTTCGCGTCCTTCGCCGCCTGGGCGATCACCGGGGCGGAGCCGGTGCCCGTGCCCCCGCCGAGCCCGAGGGTGACGAACACCATGTCGGAGTTGGCGAGCGACTTCTTAAGCTCGTCCTCCGCCTCGTGGGCGGCCTGTTCCCCCACCTGAGGGAGCGCGCCCGCCCCGAGCCCGCGGGTCAGTCGCCGGCCGAGCAGGATCTTGCGCGGCGCGTGGATCGTGAGCAGGTGCTGCGCGTCGGTGTTGCACGCGATCATCTCGGCTCCCGAGAGGCCCTCCTCGCTGAGCCGGTTGATCGTGTTGCAGCCGCCGCCACCGCAGCCGACGACCTTGATGTTCGTCTTGAGCGACGCGAGCACGGCCTCGAGCTCGGCGTCGTCGTTCGACGGGGGCGGCGCCTCCGGTGTCCGTTTCGTCTCCCCCGGAAGGTGCGCGAGGATCTCTTGGGCCAGCGGTCGCATCACGGAGCGTCTCCGTTCCGGCGGAGCATGGTCGGCATTATAAATTGTTACGCCGGTGCACCGCGTTACCGTGGAGTACTCGGCCTGGGCCCCGCACTACGAGCGGATCCGGGCGGAGTTCGGCTTTCCCTTCGACCGGGAGCAGCGGGCCGCCGCGCTGCTCGAGTCGCTCCTCCCGCGGGCGGCGCGACACGACCCCCTCCCGCGCCTGCGCGAGTTGCTCTCCGGACGCGAGGTGGTGGTCGCCGGCCTCGCCCCGTCGGCGGGTCCCCCGCCGCTCTGGCGTCGTCCGGGAGGGGGGGAGCCGACCGCGATCGTGGCGGCCGACGGGGCGACGACCGCCTGCCTCGCCGCGGGCATCGTACCGAGCGTGATCGTGACCGACCTCGACGGTCCGATCCCATCGGAGATCGCCGCGAACCGGCGCGGCAGCCTCGTGGTGGTGCACGCGCACGGGGACAACGTCGAGGCCCTTCGGGAATGGGTCCCGCAGTTTCCGGGCGAGGTCGTCGGTTCGTGGGCGGGCCCGCCCCGCGAGGGGCTCCTCGACGTCGGAGGCTTCACGGACGGAGACCGAGCCGCCTTCCTCGCCGCCCACACCGGGGCGCGGCGAGTCCTTCTCTGGGGATTCGACTTCGACCACGTGACCGAGACCGACCCGGCCGGGCGGGCCCGGAAGCTCGCAAAGCTGGCCTGGGCCCGCACGCTCCTCGCGGAGCTCGCCGCGGCCGGGCCGGTCCCGATCCTGACGTGGAACCCGGACGGGACCTCCGTTCCTTACCCGACCGCGAGGTAGCTCGCGTCGACCAGGTAGACGACGTTCGGGCCGTTCTCGTACAGGACGACGAACGGAAGCGCCTCAAACCAGGCGATCGCCGCGACGCTGAGCGGTTGGGCGAGGTCGGCCGGGTTGAGCGCGACGCCCGAGTACATCACGGAGTCCACCACGACCAGGTCGATCGGGTGGACGAGGTTCGGCGTCGGCACCTGGGCCAGGCGCAGCTCGGCGACCGCGCTCGGCCAGGCGGAGGCGTTCCCGTTGAACAGGGCCGGCGTCGAATCCCACGTGGCCGGATTCCCGTCGAACCCGAAGATCATCGAGCTCAGTCGGTGGTCGGAGGCGACCGCCCAGGACGGCGGCGCGGCGATCCCGACCCACAGCCAGAGGGCCGCGTCGTCGTGCGTGAGCCCCTCCTCGAACCCGCCGAAGTCCGCTTGGGGCGGGTAGACGATTGCGGCGTTGGCGGCGAGCAGCACCACGACGCCGAGCGAGGCCGCGACGACCGCCCGCCGGCCTCCCCGGTCGCCCGCGAGGGCGACCAGGCGCGCGGCCGAGATCGCGACGAGGAGCCCGATCGGGATCATGAGATACTCGACGTGCCGGGACGGGGAGAGGGTCGCCGCGAGACTCGTCGCGTCGGCGAGACGGAGCCACCCCCCCGCCGCCGACACCGCGATCAGTGCCGCCGCCGAGGCACCGAGCGCGCCGGTCCAGGTCAGCGCGAACGGGCCGAGGCGCGCGGCGGTGGGGACGCGCCGGCTGCCGGCGCAGAGGAGCCCGAGCCCGAGGACCGGGGCGAACCAGAGGATGGCGGCCGGGGTCGTCACCTGGCCGGTCCCGGGCACCGGTACGAAGAGGACGACCGAGATGAGCGCGAAGACGATGACGGCGATCGCGAGCATGTCGCGGACGAAGCTTCGCTCCGTCGGAAGGCGGACCCACGCCCGGGTCGAGCGGGGCCGGCCGCGCCGCCAGCGGAGGAGCAGCGCGGTCAGCCCGAGGGCGACCAGTCCGAGCGCCTCGAACCCGGCGAAGCCGACGCCGGGTCCGACGCTCGGCAGGAGCACTTTCGAGACGAACGAGGTCGTCCCGTAGAACCAGAACGCGAGCGTGGCCGTGAGGAATCCCGCGAGGAAGACGAGCTCCCGCGAGGGGAACCGGCGGCTCCACAGCCCGGGTCGCCAGAGCTCGAGCAGGAGGATCCCGCCGAGCGCGCTCACGGCGAAGAAGTACGAGGAGAGATGGTGGGTGACGACAAGCGCCCCCGCGGTGAGCGAGAGCGGCAGGTACCAACGGGCGTCCCTCCGGCCCTCGACCAGCATCCAAAGGGCGGCGACGCAGAGGAAATCCCCGAGGGCGAGCGGCGCGGGATGCGCGATCGAGAAGAGGCGGGGCATCGCCACCGAGGCGAACGCGGCGCCGAGGATCGCGACCGTGTCGTTCGGGTAGAGGCGACGGAAGAGCAGGAACAGCGGGAAGACGGAGAGGACCGCGACGACGGGGACGAGGACGGTCAACGCCGAGAAGGCGCTGAGCCCGAGCGCCCCGGCGCCCGCGCCCGCGAGAAGGTAGATGCCCGGGAAGTCGGGATACGCGGTGCCCCAACCGGTGTAGGCCGACCCGTGCGGCAGGGTCCCCGTCGAGAGAAGGTCGGAGGTCAGGCGGAAGTATTCGCCCGTGTCGGACCCGAACAGGGCGTAAGAGAGAAACGGCTCGAGGGCCAGGAAGACGAGGACGAGCGCGAGGCCGAAGAGGAGGAGCACCGCATCCGGCCGCATCGACGGTGGGTCCGCCGCGGGCCCGGGCGCTCCCGGGGTCGGATCGCCGGCCATGCCGCGCCGGTCAGGCGGGCGCTCTGCTATAGCCGTGCGCCCGGAGCGGAACGGTCGCCGTCCGGGCGCAATTCGTCATCGGAGCCCATAAATAGGAGGGGCTGGTGCGCCCGACTCGAGGCCGGCCCGAATGCCCACCGCCCGCCGTCAGAAGAAGCCCGCGCGACCGACCCCCAAGCCTCGGGCGAAGGACCGCCGTCCGGCGGCGCGCCCCAAGGCGTCCGCGGCGCCCAAGAAATCCCCCGCGAAGGCGAAACCGGCCCGTCCGGCCGCGGCGAAGCCGACCCCGGCGAAGTCCGCCCCGGCCCCTCCCGCGCCGACCCTCGAGGTTCCGCTGCCGGGGGGGCGGCGGCACGTTCTGTCCCTCTCGTTCGTGCGCGACGGCGACGAGTTCATGGCCCGCCTCGAGACGGACACCGGCCACATCACCGAGCTCAAGAACCGGTCGCTCGACCAGCTCCTGACCTTGGTCGCCGGCGAGCTCGAGGACCTGCTCGAGTAGTCGACCCGCGGCCGATCACGGCTCGGGCGGGTGCGGGGGAGCGAACAGTCCCTCCTCGACGAGGTACGTCCTCGCTCGACGCCCGGTCGTGGACACCACGACCGACTCGACCGCGTCCCGGCCGAGCCCTCCGGCCGGATAGTGACGCACCACGCGCACGGTGAGCTGCTCCGCGGGGGGCCACACAGTGCGCTGGCCCCACCGACCGCACACGACGAGGCGGTCCGGCGTGAGCTCGACCCATCGCGGGGCCGGCGACAGCGCGACGCCGGCGCCGAGGGCGCCGATGACGGCGGCGACCCCCGCGAACAGCAGGAGCAGGTTCTCGACGAGGGGCGTGCGGCCTCCCGGAGCGGACCGGTCGTAGAGGACGAATCCGAGGAAGAGGAGGGCGAGCCCGAGCAGGAAGACCAGCGTGATCCGGATCGACCTCCGGCTCCCGGCCCCGTTCGGACGGTGCAGGGCCGGCGCCGCGACCGAGGGCCGAGGGAGACCCTGGCTCGAACCGGTCGAGCCGGTCCGCGGTGGCTTCGGGATGCGCACCGCCCGGGGACCCTCCACGGAGCTCCTCGTCTTCCAACGGTGGGGTCGCGAGCTTAAAACTACCCGAGCCGCATCGGCGGGCGCCATGACGCACCGGACCGAGTACCTCGTGATGCGGACGGCGAAGCCCCGGGAGTTCGTGAACATCACCGACCGCGTCCGCGCGGTCGTCCGGTCGAGCGGCGTCACGGACGGGCTCGCGCTCGTGTCGTCCATGCACATCACCGCCGCGGTGTACGTCAACGACAACGAAGCGGGCCTCCTCGGCGACATCGCCGCCTGGGCCGACCGGCTCGCGCCGCCGGGCGACTACGCGCACCACCGGTCGGGGGAGACCAACGGGGACGCGCACCTGAAGAACCTCCTCCTGGGCCACCAGGTCGTGCTCCCCGTGACCGGGGGAGACCTCGACCTCGGGCCGTGGGAGCAGGTCTTCTACGCCGAGTTCGACGGCCAGCGGCCGAAGCGGGTCGTCGTGAAGGTCGTCGGGGACTAGTCGCCCCGGGCCGATCCGTTACGCCCCCTCGAGGTGGGG
>JASHYY010000153.1 GCA_030042815.1 Thermoplasmata archaeon
ACAGCAGGTTGCCGACGAAGTAGTACCCGACGTCGTTGGCCAAGGACACGAGGAGACCGAGACTGAGCGCGAGGGGCCACTCGGAGAGGCCCTCGTAGACGAGGAGGACGCAGAAGGGAGCGAAGTAGGTTAGGACGAGCCAGATACCGTACGCCGGGACGCTCTTCCCGAACAGGTCGATCCAGTTGATCAGGACGAGGCCATAGAAAAGCGAAAAGAGAACGAGCTTCAGCAGAACGATCTGGCGGGGGTCGGTGGGCCGCAGCCCCGAAACGATGCTCTGGACCCCTCCGATCACCATCGTGACCGCCAGGAGGACCGCCAGCGTCGCGAGCCCGACCGCGGGGTAGGTGAGCGCGAGGACGACCACCAGGATCGCGAGGACGCCGGTCCCCGCGGACGAGATCCGCAACCATTCCGGCGAGTCGCGGCCGGCGGCTCGCAAGAGCCGGCCGAGACTCAACACCACGATCCCGGCCGCGAGAAGGTACAGGAGCGTGAGGTCCCCGAGCTGGGGAATCAACAGGATCGCGAGGACGAGGGCGACCACGACCGCGCCGACCCCCACCCGACCGAGCCGACGGAGCCAGCCGAACGTCGAGCGGAGGTCGTGCTCGACGTGGCGCCACCAACCGGTACGCGAACCCACCGTGACGAGCGACTGGACCGCGTCCGAGGCGAGCGCGACGGCAAGGAGGACGACCAGCGTACTGACCGACACGAACGGGTTGGCGAGAACGACGATCGAGACCCCGACGACGATGAGCCCGGCGAGGATCTCGACCAGCCGCGAGGCGGTGTCGAGTTTCCGGGACGGCTCGGTCTCCGCCTTCACGGTCGAAGCGTAGCGCGTTTCCCGCTTAATCGCTCCCGGGCCCCCGGTGCCACCCCCGGACCCCCGATAGCCGCGGGTCGCCGTCCCGACGGCGGATCGGGTCGGCGGGGACTCGAACGGGAAGTCCGCAGCGCCTGGACGCTACAGCCCGACGCGCGTTCGGACCTCGTTCCAGCGATGGCCTTCGACCCGCGCCTCGCAGAGGTCGGAAACGGCCTTGAGCAGCGGCGGAGGAGCGCCCTTCTTGAGCGAGCTCAGGAGGTCGGACAGTTCCGTCGCGTTCATCGACGGCAGCATCCAACCGAGCAACGCGTAGAGCCGATCGGGAGGGAATCGAGCGATGATGGTGCCACGCATTGCGGCTTGTTCCGGGTCCCCGAAATGTTCCCGCATTCGCGGGACGAGCTCCGACTCCTCCCGGTTCATGTGCGCGAGGTACGCGACGAAGAGCTCGTTGGCCATTTGGTTGAGACGTACCCCGGCGGCGACCCGGTCCGGAGCCGAGGGAAGGGCCATCAGCTCGTGACCGAACTTTCCGAGTGCGAGTTCTCGGCGGGTCAGGTCGTGATGCTCCGCCAAGAGCGAGGTCACGAGCGAGTTCTCGAATCGGGCCGCCGGCGGGAAGATGACCGTGTCCTCCTCCGAGGCGTGGGTCGCGAACATGCACAGGATGCATCCCGCGGAACGCGCCGTGGAAAAATCGTTCTCGAGGTCGGTCACGAGCGCGGCGGTCGCCGGGAGGTCGGCGAAGTCGTTCGTCTGGAGTCGGGCCGAAAGTCCGTAGATCATCGAGCGCAGGCCCTTGTGGACGGGAGTGAACAGGTCCTCGGTTCCGGTCATCGAGCGCGCCCCAGTCTGCCCTCGGCGACCTCAGGGTCACGGGAATATGAGCCTTTGACGGTCGGCCGAGGCGCGGGCGCCGCCGCCCGTCGCTCCGGCGCCTATTCCTACCCGTGCGCCAACGGCGGAGCCTCGGCCCGTGGGTGCCGGAGGGCTCGCAGGGCCGTTCCCCACGCAACCAGCTGGTCGAGCATCGCCGTCACCGCCTTCTCCTTCGAAGGGTCCGGTCGGAACGTGCGGAAGCTCTCAAAGTCGGTGAAGAGCGAGAACGACACTTGGGCCCGGACATCGGCCACTTGCAGCTCTCCCATCACGAGACGTAGGTGCTCCACGGCCCGGACCCCGCCCGAGCTGCCGTAGCTCACAAAGCCGGCGGCCTTGTTGTTCCACTCCCGGTACAGGAAGTCGATGGCGTTCTTCAACGCCCCGGGGGTGCTGTGGTTGTACTCCGGAGTGACGAAGACGAAGGCGTCGAGCGAGGCGATCTTCTCCGACCATGCCTTCGTGTGGGCCTGAGAGTACTGACCGGCCGACGGCGGAATCGGCTCGTCCAGATGCGGCAGCTCGTAATCCTTGAGGTCGATGAGCTCGAACTGGGAGTCCTTCCTCTGGCGCGCGATCTCGTAGACCCACTTCGCGACCGACTCTCCCAGACGACCGGGCCGGGTGCTTCCGATGATGATGCCCACGCGGATCATGTTCCCGAACCCTCGAGGCCCCGCCGTCCGACTAGTTCGGCACCTTTCCGCCCCGGTCGCCCCGCCGCGTCTCGCTGCCCCAGCGCTATCATGTGTTCACTCGATTTACTTAAGTAATCACTTAAACCCTCGCGAAAGTCGAGGATACCAGGTGGCCGGGGCGACCGGTGCGCGCTTCGACCCGTGATCTGCGCGAGAGGGGCGGAAAGTCTCCCTTACATGCGCCGACGGCTCACGACGCTCCCGTGCAGCGCTGCGCCTGGGTGCCCGACGGCGACCCGCTGATGCGGGAGTATCACGATCGGGAATGGGGAGTGCCGGTCCATGACGACCGACGCCACTTCGAGTTCCTCGTCCTCGAGGGGGCCCAGGCCGGCCTCAGCTGGTCGGTGGTGCTCCGGAAGCGAATCGGATACGCCCGGGCCTTCGCCCACTTCGATCCGAGGAAGGTGGCTCGGTACTCCGAGGCACGGATCCGGTCCCTGACGGAGGACCCGGGCATCGTGCGCAACCGCCGGAAGATCGCAGCGACCGTCCGCAACGCACGGATGTTCCTCGAGATCCAGAAGGAGTTCGGTTCGTTCGATGCCTACTGCTGGCGATTCGTCGGCGGCCGCCCCCGTCAGAACCAGTGGACGCAGACCCGTCGGGTTCCCGCGACCTCGCCCGAGTCGGACGCGTTCAGCGACGACCTCCGCGAGCGGGGGTTCGGCTTCGTCGGTTCCACCGTGATCTACGCCCACATGCAGGCGGTCGGCATGGTGAACGACCACCTCGTGAGCTGCTTCCGCTACGCTGAGGTCAGCCGTCTTGGGTCTCGAGCGAGGACCGCGGCCTCGGCCCGGCCTTCGAAGTGACACCGTTCGGCGCGGGTCGAGGTCGCACCAGCCCGCAGTTGGGCGGGACGCCGGCCCTCCATAGGACACGCGGCGACAGTACCGGCGCGAGCCGGGGCGATGGAGACGGTTAGTCCACGCGAAGGAGGTCCGCGACCTTCACGACCTCGGCGAGGACCTTCGTCAGGTCCGCCGACTGGTCGACCACCGACACGAGCAGCGCCTTCTTCCCGCTCCCTACGATGATCGTCTTCGAGTCGTTCCCCTCGATCACGATCCGCTCCGGCGGCGCTCGGTTCAGCTCCGTGTTCGCCGTCGCCGCCGCCCCGAGGATCGTCGCGCACATGATCGCGAACGTCTCCGTGTAGACCCCCGCCGGCACGTCCGCATACAGGACCAGCCCGTCCCGCGACACGAGCGCCGTCGCGATCCCCCCGATGCGGGTCTTGAGGCCGTGGACGACGTCCCAGGCGGTGCCGTTCGACAGCATCGTTCGTCCGCCTCCCTCAGTTCGGCCTCGGGACGAACGCGACGGACGGAGGGCCCGACACCGGGTCCGCGGTCACCACGAAGCTCGAGAACGCGGGGCGGACGCCCCGTATCAGGAGACCGACCTCGTCCCGGTGCAGCGAGAACTCCGTCTCGGCCATGCGACGCACCGCGGCGGCGCACCCCACCCCCGGTGCGAGCAGTCCGAGCATCAGGTTCCCCTGCATGCGGTACTGCTTCACGCCGTGGTAGAGCAGCTTCGCCGCCTTCTCGGCACCGAGCAGGGTGTCGAACACCTCGAACGCCGTCAGCTGAAGGATTGGCTTCCCTCGGCGCCCTTGGGCGGCCCGCTCCGCCGCCAGCATCCGCTCGTTCGCGCGGTCGCGCGCCTTCGCCGAGGGGCGTCGCGCGCTGCCGTCCGCCTTCCCATCGTGGAGGCTCACCACGTACTGCAGCCCGCGGTCCTCGCCCACGTAGTCGACGACCCGAACGCGGCTGTCGAACCGTCGGCGGGTGACGTAGCGGGTCAAGCGGGCCCGGAACGCGTGCGGAGAGTCGTTCGACGGAAGGACCGCGACGATCCCGCGCGACTGGTAGAGGAAGTTCAGGTAGGCAGGGAAGAACAGGAGGTCGAGGTCCTCCGTTCCGACCGTCTCGTCCGTGTCGAAGACGGCCAGGCTCGGCCGCCGGAGTCCACCGTTCAGCAAGCGGTCAAAATCCGGTATCCCGGTCGAAAAGTGGTCCTCGGGGTCGTCGATCGGCTTCCATTGGTCGTTCGGAGGGGCGACCTTCCCGGCGTCGCGCATGCACGCGAAATGGTCGCGAGGGGTTCATAGAACCACGGGCCACGCTCCGTCGATTTACTGACGGTAGCCGGGCTTCGTTTTCAAGTGGTGTCCGGAACGGGACCGGTCGCGTCGCTCCCGCCTCCGGTAGCGACGCCGCGTATTCCGGTCCGTCGACCGGAGACCTGGCCAACAGAAAACTGGTACCCGAGATCCGCTTCCAGTGAACGAACGATTCGTCGCGACGGACCCGGGTCGCGAGGGTTTTGTCGAAGCTCGAGTTGCCCGGAACACCTTCAAGCGACCATGACCCTCTCGCTTCGGCCGGAACGCGGGACCGCCGAGCCCGGGCCCCGACCCCTCGACGTGCTCCCTTCCCTGCTGGTCTACCACGTTCTGATCCTCCTCGGCGCGTTTCTCGCCGTCTTCGGGATCTTTCGAGGGCTGGATCTCTGGCTCGCCGCAGGCCTCGCCCTGGTGGCGGGGGGAATCGCGGTGCAGGCGGCCGTCCTGGTCCGCAGTGGACGCGCCGCCCGATCCGGCTCGCCGATCTGGGAATCTGCTCCAACGACGCAGGCCTACGACGGGGGCAGCGCCCGGTCGTTCTGCGCGTCGTGCGGCTGGAACGGAGGGTCCACGGGACTCCTTTGCCCAAGGTGTCGCAAGCCGCTGGCGCGTCTTCGCTAGACCGGCGCTCTCGGGGACTCTCGGCCCCGAAGAGCGGGGGGGCCGCTAGGGCGGGTTCGTTCGGAACCGACCGGGGTCGAACGGCGTGAGATCGTAAGGAGGGTCGGTCCCTCGCGCCAGCTGAGCGACGATCTCTCCGACCACGCTCGTGAACTTGAACCCGTGACCCGAGCA
>JASHYY010000154.1 GCA_030042815.1 Thermoplasmata archaeon
CCGGGTGCTTCGAGGTCTCCTGCGGACCGTCCGTCCGGGAGGTCTCTTCGTCTGGGAGACCGGGGACCGGGACTGGGTGTTACGTCACTTCGAACCGGAGGGGGTGACGATCGCGGACCGGTCGCACGAGGTCCGAGAGCGTCGGAAGTACCTGCCGGCCCGCGGGGCCGTCCGATGTGAGTGGACCTTCCGTGTCCGGGACCGACGGGGGCGTTGGCGACGGGTCCTCGAGGTCGTCGTCCGCGTCCACCTCCATTCGGAGCGTGAGATCCGCGGCCTGCTCCGCGAGTCGGGGTGGTCCCTGCGGCGCATCTACGGCGACCTCTCGACGCTCGCTCCCCGGACCCGGTCGAGCCGACGCCTCGTCGTCGTGGCCCAGCGGCCGTACGTTCTCGGGCCCGGCGCCCGCGCCCGGTCCCGAGGTCTCCGAAAGTAGCGGGCCGCGGGGCGAGAGGGCTCAGGCGGACGCCGTGCCCTCGACCGCGGCCCGGCCGAACACTCGCGGCCCGGCGGGGACCGAGAGGTCGAGGAGGAAGGCGATCTCTCCCGGGGCGAACGAGACCGGCCGATCCGGGGTGAGCCGGGCCTTGCCGCCCTCGATCGAGTCGAGGGTCGCGGGGACGACCTGCAGGCCGACCGAAAGGTGCAGCTGGGCCCCGGGCCCGGCGTCGCCGCGATAGTAACGGCACCGGCGGACGTCGCCGAGCGCCAGGGCGGTCCCGACGCTGAGCGTGCCGTCCGGGGCGAGCGTCTGGCCCCGGGAGAGCTCGTCCGCCTCGACCCCTTTCAAAGCGACCCCCACGCGTTCGCCGGTCTCCGCTTCCTTGCGGTCGACGTCGTGGACCTGGACGGACCGGATCTCGGCCGTCTTCGGGGTCGGGAAGAGGCGCAGCTTCTCGTGCGCGTGCAGGGTCCCCTGCCGCACGACCCCGAGGGCGACCGCGCCGACTCCCTTGACCGGGAACGCATGGTCGATCGGGACGCGGACCGGACCCGGACGGGGTGCGGCGGTCCACGTCTCGACCAGCTCCCGCAGGTGCGGCAGGTCGAACGGGACGCGGGGAGCGTCCGCGAGACGCCCGCCCTTCAGCACCTTCGCCACCTCCGATTCGCCGACCGCCGCCCCGAGCGCCACCGTGACCGGAGCCTCGGAAAGCTCGAGGGTCGCGATCGTCTCGGCGATGGGTCGGGACAGCTCGTTCAGGACGAGCAGGCACCGGTCGGCCATCCCGAGGGACGTGAACAGCGGCGGGAGCTTCTCGGGGAACTGCGTCGGCTCGACGAACGTCAGCGCGAGGTCGTCGTGGACGAGGTTGAACAGCGTCACGTCCGAGGCCGTGCCCTTCTTGCCGAGCTCCTTCGCCACGTCGGCGGAGCCGAGGACCGCGACCGTGATGCCGCTCATACCGCCCGTCCCGCGGCGCGCGACGGGGCCGTGCCCAGCACGATCGCGCCGTCGACCGCGTCCAGCCGCACCTCGCTGCCGTCCCGGATCTCCCCCGCGAGGATCCGCGAGGTCAGCGGGTCGACCACGAGTCGTTGGATCGTGCGCTTGAGCGGACGGGCCCCGAACTGCGGGTCGAAGCCGTTCGAGGCGAGGAGCTTTTTCGCCGCGTCGGTCGCCCGGAGGCGGATGCGGCGCTCCCGCAGCCGGACCTCGACCTGGGCGAGCTGGAGGTCGACGATCGCGCCGATCTCCTTCGGGGTCAGTGCGTGGAAGATCACGACATCGTCGAGGCGGTTCAGGAACTCCGGTCGGAAGTGGGCGTGGAGCGCGGGCTCGAGGCGGCGACGCCGCTCTTCGTCCGACGGGGCGTCCTCGAGCAGCTCGGAGCCGAGGTTGCTTGTCATGATCACGATGGTGTTCCGGAAATCGACCGTGCGCCCCTGTCCGTCCGTCAGGCGCCCGTCGTCCATGAGCTGCAGGAGAACGTTCACGACGTCGGCATGCGCCTTCTCGATCTCGTCGAACAGGATGACGGTGTACGGGTGGGTGCGGACCGCCTCGGTGAGCTGTCCCCCTTCCTCGTAGCCGACGTATCCCGGGGGAGCTCCGATCAGACGGGCGACCGTGTGCTTCTCCATGTACTCGCTCATGTCGACCCGCACGAGCGCCTTCTCCGAGTGGAAGAGGAAGGCGGCGAGCGCCTTCGCGAGCTCCGTCTTCCCGACGCCGGTCGGACCGATGAACAGGAAGACGCCGATCGGACGGTTCGGGTCGCCGAGACCCGAACGGGAGCGTCGGACCGCCTTCGCCACGGTCGCGACCGCTTCGTCCTGACCGACCACGCGCTCGCGGAGCGCCTCCTCCATGTGGAGCAGCCGCTGCGTCTCGCCCTCGAGCATGCGGCTGACCGGAACCCCGCTCCACTTCGAGACGACCAGCGCGACGTCCTCCTCGCTGACCTCCTCGCGGAGGAGGGCCTCCCCGTTCCGGGTCTCGGTCGCCTTCGTGAGCGTCTCGACCTTGCGCTGGAGCTCGGGGATCGACCCGTACCGCAGCCGGGCGGCGGCCTCCAGGTCGCCCGCCCGCTCGGCCTGCTCCTCCGCCGCCTTCGACCGGTCGAGCTCGGCGCGCAGCGTCCGCAGCTTTTCGACCTGCTCTTTCTCCTTCTTCCAGCGGTTCTGGAGCGCGGCCTCGCGCTCCTTGAGGTTCGCGAGCTCCTTCTCGAGCTGGCGCAGCCGCTCCTTGCTCGCGGCGTCCTTCTCCCGCTGGAGGGCGGCGCGCTCGATCTCGAGCTGGCGGATCCTCCGAGAGAGCTGGTCGAGCTCGTCCGGCCGGGAGTCGAGCGTCAGCCGGACCATGGAAGCCGCCTCGTCGATCGCGTCGATCGCCTTGTCGGGAAGGTGACGGTCGGGGATGTACCGGGCCGAGAGGGTCGCGGCCGACACCAGCGCGGCGTCCTGGATCCGGACCCCGTGGTGGAGCTCGTATCGCTCCTTGAGCCCCCGGAGGATCGAGATCGTGTCCTCGACCGACGGCTCGTTGATCAGCACCGGTTGGAACCGCCGCTCGAGCGCGGCGTCCTTCTCGATGTACTTTCGGTACTCCTGCGTCGTCGTCGCCCCGATGCAGTGCAGCGTCCCGCGGGCGAGCGCGGGCTTGAGGAGGTTGGACGCGTCAAGGGCTCCGCCCTCGGTCGCCCCCGCGTGCACGAGCGTGTGGAGCTCGTCGATGAACAGGATCACCTGCCCGTCGGAGCGTTCGACCTCCTTGAGAACGGCCTTCAGCCGCTCCTCGAACTCGCCTCGGAACTTCGCGCCGGCGAGGAGGGAACCGAGGTCCAGGGCAACGATCCTCTTGTCGCGCAGCGAGTCCGGAACGTCCCGGGTCGCGATCCGAAGGGCGAGTCCCTCGACCACGGCCGTCTTGCCGACCCCGGGGTCGCCGATGAGCACCGGATTGTTCTTGGTCCTCCGGGAGAGGATCTGGAGCACGCGACGGATCTCGTCGTCCCTGCCGATGACCGGGTCGAGCTTCCGCTCCCGCGCGAGCGCCGTGAGGTCCTTCCCGTACTTCTCGAGGGCCTGGTACTGGGATTCCTCGCCGCGGCTCTCGACCGGCCGGTCGGAACCCCGCAGCTCGCGCAGCGCGCTCTCGACGGCCGGGCGGCGGACGCCCAGCTCTTCGAGCAGGTCCC
>JASHYY010000155.1 GCA_030042815.1 Thermoplasmata archaeon
CCGACCACGCCCAGTCCCAGCTGACCGACATCGTCTTCGTCGACCTTCCCGCGGCGGGGAAGGCCGTGACGAAGGGCGGGACGGTCCTCGTCCTCGAGTCGGTGAAGACCGTCTCGGACGTCTACGCGCCGGGGAACGGAACGGTCAGCGAGGCGAACGCCGAGCTGAAATCGCACCCCGAGCTGATCAACCAGGACCCGTACGGGAAGGGCTGGATCTACCGTCTCAAGCTCTCGGGGCCGATCGACCCCGGCGAGCTGCTCAGCGCGGAGGCCTACCGGGCGCTGGTCGCCGCCAGCGGCTGACGGCCCGGCCGTTCGGGCTCATTTCCCCGCGAACTTCGGCGGGCGTTTCTCGAGGAACGCCCGCATCCCCTCGGTCCGGTCCTCCGTGCCGAAGGTGTGCCCCGCGCTCTCGCCCTCGAGGTGCAGAGCGGCACCGAGCGACGCGTCCATCCCCCGGTCGATGACCTGCTTGATCCATCGCACCCCGAGCGGGGCGCGGCTCGCGATGAGCTCTGCGAGCGCCTGGACGTCCTCGCGGGCGCTCGCGGCCGGCACGAGCTTCGTGACGAAGCCGATGCGGTAGGCCTCCTCGGCGCTCACGGGGACGCCCGTGAACGTCAGGAGCTTCGTCTTCGCGCGGCCGACGAGCCGGGTGAGGCGCGTCGCGCCCCCCATGCCCGGGTGGATCCCCACCGTCACCTCGGGCAGCCCGAGCTGCGCCCCCTGCGCCGCGACGAGGAAGTCGGCGGCGAGAGCGAGCTCGAGTCCGCCGCCGAGCGCGTAGCCCTCGACCAGCGCGATCACGGGCGAGGGGAACCGCTCGACCCGCTCGGCCACCCGCTGCCCGAGGAACCCGAACTCGACCCCCTCGGCGAGGGTCTTCCGCTCCATCTCCGCGATGTCCGCGCCCGCCGCGAAGACGGGCGACGAGCCCGCGAGCACGACGACCCGCACCGACCGCTCGCCCTCGAGCCCTCGGAACGCCTCCTCGACCTGGAGGAGCACCTCGGAGTTGAGCGAGTTCAGCACCTCGGGGCGGTCGAGCAGGACCCAGGCCACCGGTCCCTTCCGCTCCACGCGGACGTAGGCGAGCGGCCACGTCCGTTCGCCGCGGTGGGCCCGGTCCTTGAGGGCCTGGGCGACCGGGAAGTTCCCGGGCCACCGCCGGGAGTACGACTCGACCAGCGCGAGCCCCTCGGAAAGGCCGACCTGGGAGAGCTGGGCGAACGGACCGTAGCGGCGGCGCAGTCCGACCGTCGCACCCCGGTCGACCGCCTCGGGCGCGGCCACCCCTTCCTCCACCAGTCGGGTCGCGATCCCGACCGTCAGGCCGAGGAACCGGTCCCGCACGGCAGCTTTCTTCTCGGGCTCTGGGGCCGTCTCCTTCCACGCCCAGGGCCGGCCCGCGCGGAACTGCGACGCGAGGAGCTCGCTCGGGGCATACGCGGGCCCGAACGCGCGGAAGAGCGACGTCTCCGAGTGGAAGGCGATGGGGATGCCCGTGACGTTCATCAGCTCGAACGGCCCGAGGGTGGCGCCGAACTCCTCCCGCCCGACCTCCTCGATGGTCGCAAGGCTCGCCACGCCCTCCTCGGCCAGGCGCGTCGCTTCGTTGAGGTACGGAACGAAGAACCGGTTGACGCAAAAGCCCGCGGCGTCGGCGGTGCGAATCGGCAGCTTCCGCAGCCGGTAGCAGAACCGCTCGAGCTCGGCGAGCGTACGCTCGTCCGTCGCGGCCGAGCCGATGACCTCGACCAGCTTGTTGATTGCCGCGGGATAGAAGAAGTGGAGACCCGCGAATCGCGCCGGGTGCGGGAACCCCTTTCCGAGGGTCGCGACCGAGAGCGACGAGGTGTTCGTCGCGACGAGCGTGTCCGGACGGACCAGCGGCGCGATCTGCTCGAAGAGCGTCCGCTTCACGGCCTCCTCCTCGAAGACCGCCTCGACCACGAGCGCCGCCCCGTCGACCGCCTCCGCGAGGTCGGTCCCGAACGCGATCCTCCCGAGGACCTGGTCGCGCTTCTCCGGGGTCAACTTCTTCCGCTCGATCGCCCCGGCGAGCATCTTCTCGATCAGGCCCCGCCCGCGCGCGAGCGCCGGGCCGTCCACGTCGCGGACCCGGACCGTGTAGCCCGCCTGGGCGCACGCCTGCGCGATGCCGCTGCCCATATTTCCCCCGCCGAGCACGGCGACCGGTCCTGCTTCCCGGAGCGACGGTGACGACATCGTACCCTCGGGGGCGAGCGCGCCCCCGGTCGTGGCGGAGGGCGGTTCGATATTAACCGTTCCCGCGCGCCCCGGGGGGCCGTTCCGGAGTTCCGGGCGAACTCCTTTATCAGGAAGCCGTACCCCCGGGCATGGAGTCGGACCTCGCCGAGCTCGCCACCGAGGGCGCGCTCGAGGCGGAGCGGCAGTTCGTCCTGACCCTCGGGGGATTCGCCCTCGAGATGCCCGGCGCGACCCTCGTGACCCACGAGAAACTGCCGGTGCCCCGGTTCAACTTCGTCCAGGAGCTCGGGATCGGCCCGGAGCGGCAGACCGCGTTCTTCGAGCGGGCGCTCGACCACTACTTCCAACGGGCCCTGCGGCCGACGTTCCGGGTGGTGCAACCGGTGCCCACCCACGTCGACGCCGGGCTCCGTCGCTTCGGTTTCCGCCCCCGGGCCCACCCGCTGGTGCTGATGATGTCGGCCGGCGCCGCCCCGCCGGCGCTCGGCGGCACCGTCGCGGTGCGCCTCGCAGAACCGAGCGAGGTCGACCTCGTGGCGTCGTTCTGGGCGTCCGAGCGGGAGCGGCCGGAGTTCCGGACCGCGCTCGAGGTCGCGTGGGTCCACCCGAACCCGCACGAGCGGCTGCGGGCGGTCTTCGCCTCCCTCGGAGGAACGGTCGTGGCGACCGGCATCGTCTACCGGTTCCGGTCCTCGGCCGGGATCCATGCGGTCGCCACGACCCCATCCGCCCGGGGCCAGGGGGCGGCCTCGGACCTGGTCGCCTTTGTCCTCCGCGAGAACCCGGTCGGGCCGGGGGTCCGCTACTCGATCTTCGCGGACTCCGACCGGCTCGCCGTCCGCCTCGAGAAGCTCGGATTCCGGACCGCCCGCGCGTTCCAGGAGTACGAGCTGCCCCGGGACGCCGAGCTCGCCCTGCCCCCGCCGGGCCCCCCCGGACCCCCGCAGTGGCGCCCCCGCGCCCGGGGGGACCGGGCCGCCTAGGCGCGCCCGCGCAGGCCCTGCAGCTTCATGCGCTGCTCGAGCGACGCGATGGTGCGGATCGTCGAGACGACCGTGTCGGC
>JASHYY010000156.1 GCA_030042815.1 Thermoplasmata archaeon
CGGGCCCGCCGCCGCGTCCCGCAGATGCGGCACGTGTACCGGTCCCGCAGGAGCACGTAGGACCGGGCCGAGTCCCAGAAGTAGTGCCCATGGAACTTCCATCGGCAGCGCCGAGAGCAGTACGGCGTTCGGTGGCTCGGGAGCTCCGCTCCGCACTCGACGCAGCGCGCGGCGTGACGGGCCGCCGTCCGCCGGGCGGCCCCGTCCGTGAACCAGGCCGCGGACAGCGCGAGGATGCGTCCTCCGGGCCCCACGACGACGGAGGGAGGGCTCGCGACCGACGGCGCCATCGACGTCGGCTCCCGCGCGCCGGTTCTTGAGCGTTCGGCTGCACCGGCGAGCGTTCTCCGGGCAGGGCTCCCGACTCGGAGGGGACAATCCGGGGGGCGGGGCGCCAACTCCTTACGGCGTCCGCCTTGGCCGAGCCGTGAAGTTCCCCCTCGCGGACTGGATCGACTCTCACGCCGGCGTCCGTCACCACCTCGGTTCGAGCGGCATGTACGGTTCGATCCGCTCGCCGGTGCCGAGCGGCCGCGAAATCCGGGCGGCCGACGCCGAGGACCTCCGGCGCCGGCTCGGCGACCTTCTCGACGTCGCCCCGGAGCGGGTCTTCCTTACCCATGGGGGGACCGAGGCGAATTCGACCGTGATGTTCTTCCTTCGCGCCCGCCGCGGGGCCGGGCGCGCTTGCCGCATCGCCTACCCGGAGTACCCGCCGCTCTTCGACGGGGCGCGCGCGGCGGGATTCGTCGTGCGCGACTCGCCGGCCCCCGCGACGCTCGCGGTCGTCTCGCAACCTCGGAACCCGGAAGGGAACCTGTGGAGCCGGTCCCGCTTGCGCCGGTGGGCGGAAGGGGCGCGATACCTCCTGGTCGACGAGACGTTCCGGGAGTTCTCGGGGACGCGCTCGCTCTCCGCCGGCTCGGACCCGCGGGTGTGGACCACGGGCTCGTTCACGAAGTTCTTCGCCGGGGACGATTTTCGGGTAGGGTTCGCCGTCGCGCCCGAGGCGGAGGCCGAGGCCTTCGGGCGATTCCACGGGCTCGTCACGGACGAGGTGGCGCCGTTCTCGATCGCGAGCGCCAGCGGCTGTCTCCGTGCGATCTCCGAGGTCCGTCGGGCCGTGGCCGAGGTCCTGACCCCGAACCGGGCGATGTGGGAAGCGTGCTTTCCGGGGTCGCCCGCGCCGGTCGCGCCGGTCGGGTTCGACCGGCACGCCATCCCGGACGGCGACAACCTCGCGGGACGGTGCCTGGCCGCCTCCGTCCTCGTCTGCCCGGGGCGACTGTTCGGCGACCCGAGCGGCGTCCGTCTGACCCTCACGCGGCGGACGTTCCCGCGGGACCTCGCCGCGTACCTCGCCGTGCGGGACGGGGCCTCGAACGCTACTCTCCCGGAGTCCACGCCGCCGAACCGGTCGCGGGCTCGACCGCGCCGCGCGGAAGCCGTCCCAGGGCGAGCCGGGCGAGCGTGACCTTCGGGGGGGCTTGCACGCCGGGCGCCTCGAGCCGCCCGGCCCGCTCCTTGAGGAACGTCTCGGCGAACCGGACGGCCCGGGCCGGATTCGTTTCGTGGACGAGCAGGAAGCCGCGCGCGAGCTCGGTCAGGACCGCGCGCGGGGGAACGATCTCGCGGATCTCCTCCGTCTCGCGGTCGTCGGCCGGCTCGCCGGACATGAACGGTCGTCGACCCGGTTGCTCGGCATAAAAGGAGCCGCTCCAGCGGCAGCCGCAGGTCGAGCCGAACCCACCGAGAAGATTTTACCTCCCGCGGGGCCTTGGTCCCGCGGTGATCTCATGAGTCAGACCGCCCCGTCGCCGACTCCTCCCGCGCCCGTGACGTCGAAGCGTGCCGCGCCGAAGGGGATCCTCCTGAAGACGCCGATCCCGGGCCCGATCGCCCAGAAGGTCGTCGCGGACGACCGGCGGTACCTGATGACCAGCACGAAGACCTCGCCGATCGTGGCGGCGTCGGGTTCCGGCGTCTGGATCACGGACGTCGACGGCAACCGCCTCCTCGACTTCGCGTCGGGCGTGGCGGTGAACGCCGTCGGTTACGCCCACCCCGAGGTGGTGCGCGCGGTCCGCGACCAGGTCGGCCGGCTGAGCCACTTCGCCGGGACGGACTTTTACTACGAGAACCAGGTCCGGCTCGCCGAGCGCCTCGCCAAGATGGCCCCGGGCGACTTTGAGAAGAAGGTCTTCTTCACGAACAGCGGCACGGAGAGCGCCGAGGCCGCCCTCAAGCTGTCCCACTGGAACCGCCAGCGCCCGATCGTCGTCGGCCTCCTGGGCGCGTTCCACGGCCGGACGATGGGGTCGCTCACGATGACCACCTCGAAGCCGGTGCAGCGGGCCCGCTACGCCCCGTTCGTGGGGGGAGGGATGCACATTCCGGCCCCGTACTGCTATCGCTGCCCCTACAAGCTGGAATACCCGAGCTGCGACCTCTACTGCGCCAAGGTCCTCAAGGAGCTCTACTTCCAGACGTCGATCCCCCCGGACGACGTCGCCGCCTTCCTCGCCGAA
This sequence comes from Thermoplasmata archaeon, assembly GCA_030042815.1. GTDB lineage: Archaea > Thermoplasmatota > Thermoplasmata > Lutacidiplasmatales > UBA184 > Lutacidiplasma. Next base: position 2,529 of record JASHYY010000156.1, read on the forward strand.
CCGGTCATGGGGGAGGGAGGGTACATCGTGCCCCCGCCCGGCTGGCACCGGACGATCAAGTCGATCCTCGACGAGCACGGGATCCTGTTCATCGACGACGAGGTCCAGGCCGGCATGGGGCGGACCGGCAAGTGGTTCGCCATCGAGCACCATGGGATCGTGCCGGACATCGTCACGCTCGCCAAGGCGCTCGGAGGCGGACTGCCGATGGGCGCGATGATCTTCCGCCGCGACCTCGACTACACCACCCAGGGCTCCCACTCGAACACGTTCGGGGGGAACCTCGTCGCGGTCGCCGCCTCCGGCGCGACGATCGACGTGATCGAGAAGGAGCACCTGCTCGACAACGCGCGCGTCCAGGGCGACTACCTGCTCGGCCGGCTGCGGGAGCTCTCGGAGAAGCATCCCGAGATCGGCGACGTCCGCGGCCTCGGGTTGATGACCGCCACCGAGTTCGTCGCCGACCGGCGCACGAAGGAGCCCGCGGTCAAGTTCCGAGACCGCGTGATGGAGGAGACGTACCGCCGCGGGCTGATCCTCCTGCCCTGCGGCCGGTCGTCGATCCGCTACATCCCGCCCCTCGTGGTTCGCCGCGAGGAGATCGACGAGGCGATCGAGGTCCTGGACGACGCGATCCGGGCCGCGCGCGCCCGGGCATGAAGTTCGGCCGCCTCGCCAGGCCCGGGGAGGTGGCGCTCGCCGACCTCCCCGAGCCGACCGCCGGACCCGGAGAGGTGACCGTCACCCTCGCGGCCTGCGGGGTCTGCGGGACCGACCTCGAGAAGCTGCGCGGGAACTACCGCACCGCGGGGATCCTCGGCCACGAGCCGGTCGGCCGCGTCGCGGCGGTCGGGGAAGGGGTGGAGGGGATCGCTCTCGGCGACCGGGTCTTCGTGCACCATCACGTCCCCTGCTACGCCTGCGAGGTCTGCGCCCGCGGCGACTACACGTTCTGCCCGACGTTCTCGAAGACCAACCTCGACCCGGGCGGCTTTGCGGAGACGTTCCGCGTGCCGAGAGAGAACGTCGAACGGAAGGCGATCCTCCGTCTGGACCCCTCGGTCGACTGGGACTCGGGCAGCCTGCTCGAGCCCGCCGGCTGTGCCCTCACCGCGATCCGGAAGGTCGGTCTGCCGGAAGGGGCCTCGGTCTTCGTCCTCGGGCTCGGCCCCGTGGGGCTCCTCTACGCCCGCCTCGCGAGGTCGCTCGGGGCCGGCTGGGTCGGCGGGACGGAGGTCTCCCCGCTCCGCCGCGCCGCCGCCGAGCGCGGCGGGATCGACGCGGCGGTCGACCCCCGGGAGCCCGAGGCGGCGCGGAAGGCCGTCGATCGGGGGACCGGCGGACGGGGGGTCGACCTCGCGGTCGTCGCGACCGGCCACCCGGCGGTCGCCCGGGCGGCCACGGAGCTCGTCCGGCGGGGCGGCACCGTCAACCTGTTCGGCCTCCCGCAGTCGGGCGGCCGCCTCGACGCGGACCTCCAGGACCTGTACCTCCGCGGCGTGCGCCTCGTCCCGTCGTACGCGACGACGGAGCCCGAGATCGCGGACGTGCATCGGCTCGTCGTCTCGGGGTCGTTGCGGATCGCCGACCTCGTCTCGCACCGGTACCCGATCGCCGAGATCGCGGAGGCGTTCCGCCGGGCCGCCCGGCCGGACGAGAGCGTGAAGGTCGTGGTTACGGGCCGGGCCCACTAGACGGCTGGGAGCCTCAGGCCTCGCCCCGTTCGCCGACGACCTGGCCCTCTACCCGGTGCCCCGCGCGCACCCGCGCCCGGGGCCCGACGAGGCTCCCGACCACGGTCGCCTCCCGTTCCACGGTCGCTCCGTCCATCACGACCGAGTTCTCCACGTGCGCCCCGGCCTCCACCACCGCGTTCGACCCCAGCGTGACGTACGGCCCGAACGACGCGCCGGCGCTCCGCGCCCCACCCAACTCCGCCACGGGGCCCGTCCCGAACGCACCGGCGGGGACCGCGGCCTTGCCGCCCCGACCGGCGTCGAACAGCAGCCGCTGCGACCGGAGGAGTCGCTCCGGCGTCCCGGCGTCGTCCCAGAAGCCCGAGAGGCGGAATCCGTAGAGACCCCGGTCGAGGAGGTACGGGACCACCTCCTGCTCCAAGCTCGACGGGCGGCCCGCCGGGATGCGGTCGACGATCTCCCGGCGCCAGACCGAGAGGCCGGCGTTGATCCAGTGGGAGGGGGCCCGCTCGGGTTCCGGTTTCTCCACGAACCCAGTGATCCGGTCGTCGTCCCCGAGGGCGGCGACCCCGTACGGTCGCGTATCCTCCACCTCGGCGAGCGCCATCGTGCCGACCCCCCCGTGCCGCGCGTGGGCCCGGGCCAGCGCGGCGAGGTCGGCGGCGGCGATCACGTC
>JASHYY010000157.1 GCA_030042815.1 Thermoplasmata archaeon
GAGATGTTCGTCCACACCCCTGCGGCGTACGTCCAGGTGTCGGACAGGGCGTGCGCGACTACGGCGGTCGAGTTGAGACCGCCGAACATCACCACGTACTGGTCCGCTGGGTCGTCCGCCAGACCCTCCGCGAATCGGTGCGACGGCGAGTCGGAGGGATTCGTGAGGTTGGTCCATACCCCGGCAGTGTACGCCCATGTGTACGGGGGAGTGTTCGTGTACGACTTGACTCCCGAGTCGTCGATCCCCTCGAACAGGAGGACGTATCCGTCCTCCGAATCGAACGTCAGGCCTACGAACCATCTCGGTCCCGGGGCCGAGGAGGCGAGCAGCTCCGTCCACTTTCCACCCAAAAACTCCCAGGTATCGTCGAGGGTCTTGTCCTTCACGTGCTTGAGATCCGACCAGCCCCCGTACATCAGGAGGTAGCCGTCCGTCGCATCGTAGGTCAGTCCCTCGGCGAACCGGCTGATCGGCGTGCTCCCCGTCGTCCCGGTGACATTCCTCCACTTGCCTTCAACGAACTCCCAGGTGTCGTTCAGCGTCTGGTGCTGGGGGGTCAATCCGCCAAACAGGACGACGTAGCCATCCTTGGCATCGTAGGCCATCCCCGGCGCGACCCTCGCGGAGGGGCCCGGACCGGCGGATACGGTGACGTTCGTCCACTTCCCCCCGCTGTACTCCCAAGTGTCGTTGTACAACCGACCGCCCCCTCCGCCGCCGAACAGCACGACGTACCCTGTCGCGGCGTCGTAGGCGATCCCGGCGTGAGCTCGGGAAGGGGGGGCCGCTTCGATGTTTAGATTCGACCAGACCCCGTCGGCGAACTTCCACGTAGAGTTGCTGTTGGTCGACCCGCCGAAGAGCATCAGGTATCCGTCCTTCGCGTCGTAGACCATGTTGGGTCCCCAGCGCGGACTCGGAACCACCGGCCCCTTCGCCTTCGCGTCCGCACCCGTTGCGGCCGAAGCTGCCAGCAGAACCGCGGCGAGAAGCACAACGGACGAAACCCGGCCGATACATCGCGCTCGCTCTCGGCGGAACATCGTCGTGATTCCGTGTCCAAGCGTCCGGACGGGTTAACCTTGACGAAAAGATCAGGTCATCCTGAGCCGGTTCCGTGGATGAGACTGAAGCGTTTCCCCGCGCCGGACGTCAGCGCCTTGCGTCGAACGAGCGACCCTTGGAAACGCGAGATCGGCCAGACCGAGCGGTCGAGCTTCGCCCGAGGTCGGTGCAAGGCTCGAAAACGGCCCCGGGCACTGGAATGGCGGTTCCCGAACCCTGTGACGACGAGCCTGAACGGCTTCGATGTTCTGGGTCGAGCGGGCCGACGAATCGACGCCCCCTCCGCCCGTCGCCCATAGGATGCTGAACAGAAGACCGACCAGGGGCGGCTCGGTCCGATCGTGCGGGGTGGAAAGGGGGGCGCAGGTGCCCGAGGGAGTCGCCGACGAAAGTCGAATCGTCGGGGGAACGGGTCGAGCGGACGTTACGGCGATGGAGAGGTCCCGCCCTGATCCGAAGGGAAGAAGGTGCAAACGTAGGCCACCCGGGGAATCGGCCCGGTGGGGTTCCTTCGTTTGGCCCGCATGTAGCAGAACATGCACACGACCTCCCCCTCCTGGAATTGGTGCCAGGCCGCGGAGTGGCGACAATTGTAGACCTCACACACCTGTTCCCTGCCGAGCATGACTCACACGAGGGGGGAGAGGAAGTGGCCCCATTTGAGGGGTCGCGCCTGTCCCGACGTTGTGGACCCCCTAGAATCGGCACTCGCTCGCACCCCACCGGCCCCTCCGAGTGTGCTTTCGGAAGGGTCCTAGGGATCAACGACCCCGTCGCACGGTACCCGACGGATCGAGAAATGGCGGCATAGGCCGTTGGAGCGTACCGGTCGGCCACCTGGGGTAGGGCGGTCTAAGGGCGGTCCAGAAACTTCGAGAGCAGGTCGGCGGTCTCGACCGGCTTCTCGACCATGGGGAAATGGCCCGCGCCCTCGAGTGCAGAGAATTCGGCGCCGGGGATTCGACGGGAGGCCTGCTCGGCGCTCTGCCAGGAAAACTGGACGTCCTCCCGACCCGAGATGACCAACGACGGGACCCGGATCTGACCCAGCGCCGATGCGACGGACGCGTCGGGCCGGCGCAGCGCGAACGCGGTGGCCATCAGGGCGCGCCGCCGGTCCTTCGGCCGCCATCCCGCGACCATCGACGATACCCACATCGCATCGGCGAACCGCGGGTCATAGAACACCGCTTTCGAGAGCAACTTCCGTACGCTACCGGGTCCCGGGGCTCGGAAGAAGCAGGGAATGAGAAAGGGCAGGTACATTCGCGCGGTGCGACTCGGAAGCTTCGGGGTAAGGCCCGCTGCATCGAGAAGCACGAGCCGGGAGATACGCTCGGGACGGTCGACGGCCGCCATCGCCGCGAGCGTGCCGCCCATCGAATTGCCGACGATCGCGAATCGGGGGAACTCAAGCGAGTCCACGAAGGCGTCGATCGCCCGACGATAGGCCGTCAGAGTTCGGTCGGTTCCCGGGAGCAGGGAACTTCGATTCTGACACGGCAGGTCCACCGCGATCCACGGGTGACGTGCCCCGAGTTTTCCTACGACCCGTAGCCACACTTCGGCCCAAGTGGGCCAGCCGTGAAGCAAGAGGACGGGAGCGGCAGAACCAGCTCCGCCAGATAGCATCCGAAAGCGGACGCCGCCCGCGTCGACGAATCGCTCGACCACGCCCGGGGGCAGGCCGGCGCCTGGAGTGGTCGCGGGTCCCCCCTCGGGCCCCGTCGCTGCGGCCATTCTGGACCCCCAGAACCGGTAGGACGAAAAGGTCGACCGTCCCGCAGCCATGACTCAAACAGGACCGGGTTCGAACGCGCGTCGGACCCGTGAAGGGCGAAGGCGCGGGAACCCGGGTAGTCCGTCGGTCGGCTCCTCGTCGGCGGACTTCGTCCCACCAAAGTACGTTTTAGGCGGCTGCCCTATCCGACCGCTCGCGGGTCTGTTGCGCACCCTCGAGACGAGAACCGGCAAGGGTCGACGTCATGCCCCCTTACGAGGACTCCCGGTACCAACGGGTAACGGTTCCTGAGGAGGCCGCTCGAGATCGTCGTTCCGATTTCGTAGAGATCTTTCATTCGTACACGCCCGACGAGGCGGTACTGGAGGCCCAGCGGTGCTTGCAGTGCGCGATGCCGTTCTGCGTGCAGGCCTGCCCCATCACCCAGGACTGTCGGGGATACATTTCGTTGATCGCTCAGAAACGGTTCGACGACGCGGCTCGACTCACGCTTCAGGACAATCCACTCGCGACGGTGCTGTGCAAGACCTGCTACCACTATTGCGAAGAGGACTGCGTCATGGGCGGGCGCGGTGTGCCGATCGCGATTCGCCAGCTCAAGCGGGCGTCGCTCGAGCTCGGGACCTCCGACCTTCTCTACGAGCCGAGCGCTCCCCGACGCGAGCGAATCGCGGTCGTGGGGACCGGACCCGCCGGGCTCATGGCCGCCTGGGAGCTCGCGCTCCGAGGCTACTCCGTCTCGGTCTTCGAGGAGGCCGGGTTTCTTGGCGGGCAGATCGAGACGATCCCGAAGTATCATCTGGAGGGCGACGAGCTTCCCAGGGACCTGGCGCGCTGGAAGAAACTCGATGTCACCTTCCTCGTAGGTAAGAAGGCGGGCGTCGATTTCACGCCGGAATCGCTGCTGGCCGAAGGGTATCTCGCGGTGTTCGTGGCGATCGGCGCCTCGGCGTCGAGGGCCCTCGAGGTACCGGGGGAGGATCTACCGGGGGTCTTCCCGGCACTTCACTTCCTACTTGCGATGAACGCCGGCAGCGAGGGGCTTTTCGGCCGAAAGGGCCGGACCGTCGTCGTGATCGGCGGCGGGGACGTCGCCTTCGATGCCGCACGAAGTGCTCTTCGCCTGTCCGAGAAGGGAAGAGTGACCCTCATCTACCGGCGATCGAAGGCGGATATGCCCGCGAATACCGAGGAGATCGAGGAGGCGGAGGACGAAGGCGTCGACTTCCTGTACGACCTCGCTCCGACCCGCATCATCGGAAATGGCCGCGTCGAGGGCATCGTGGTCCAAACGACGCGTCTCGGCCCGCCCGATACCCGCGGCCGTCCGACCCTGGAGTTGGTCCCGGGGAGCGATCGTACCCTACCCTGCGACACGGTCATCGTGGCGGCCGGGGAGAGGGCCGATCTGGAGGGTCTGCCCGTCGACCTCGATTTGAAGATCGCCCCG
>JASHYY010000015.1 GCA_030042815.1 Thermoplasmata archaeon
GGGCGACGTGCTCACCGAGCGGGTCCCGCGCAACCTGTCGCTCGATTCGATCGAGGCGGCCGCGCTCGGCGTCCCTGGGGTGCACGGCGTGCACGACCTGCACGTCTGGGCCGTCTGCCCCACGCTCGTGTGCATGACGGCGCACGTTCGGGTCGACGAGATGTCGGTGACGGACGGCATGCAGGTCGTCGCCCGTCTGCGGTCCCGCATGGAATCGGAGTTCGGGATCCTTCACGCGGTCTTCGAGGTCGAAGCCGGAGGCGCCGGGTCGGGCGACCGGTCTCCGGCGGTGCGGGGGACCCCCGTCGTTTGACCGGTCGGAACGGGGTCCCGGCCGGTTCCGTCCCCGGAAAACGTGAATCGATAGATTTTCAAGGGGGAGGCACGCGTCTTTTCATGGCGGTGTTTTCGTGGCGGCCCCTACCCCCCCGCGGACGCGTCGGCCCCCCGGCCTCTACCGCCTCGCGCGTGCGCTGCGCCGGGTCTCCGTGGTGATCGTCGTCCTCCTCCTCCTGTTCCTGGCCACCGTCGGGTACTCGGCGTTCGAGCTGGTCCGCTCGAGCCCCCAGCAATCCGGCGGATACTCGGCCGGGTTCGATTCGAACGATACGATCTCCGTGACGGGGAGCCTCTCGGTCTCGAACCCGGGCTGGTACCCCCTGTCCGGGTTCACGCTCTCCCTGCGGATCCTGAACGCGTCCGGGGTCTACCTCGGCGAGGTTTCCGACGGGCCGGTGACGCTCGCGGCCGGAGCGACCACGTCGGTGCCGATCGCCCTCTATCTCCCCGTCGCGGCGAACGGCGCGGCGGAGTCGCTGCTCGTCCAGAACCAGTATCTCGACCTCGGGGTCTGGGGGAACGCGACCTACGCCTACCTGTTTCCCGTGTCCGTGCACTTCGACCAGAACAAGTCGTGGGGCGCGCCGTTCTCGGACTTCTCCGTCTCGGTCGGGACCCCGTCGGTCGCGAACGGCTCGACGACCGTCCCTGTGACGATCAGCTACTCGAACGACGCGTCGTTCGCCGAGGCCGGTTCGCTCGGAATGACGGTCCGCTCCTCGGGCGGCACCGCGTGTGGGGGCGCGACCTACCCGCTCAACGTCGCGCCGCAATCTTTCTACTACGAGACCCGCAACGTCACCCTCGCGACCGGCTGCTCGATCGCGGGGGGCTCGGTCGTCGCCGTCTATTCGGGGAACGGCGTGAACCTCGCCCTGCCGCCGGAGCCGCTCCCGTGATCGACTCCGCGACCGCCCCGGCGCCCCCGCCTCCCGTTGAGGTAGGCGCCTACTCCGTCCCGGGGCTCGGCTACCGGATCCTCGCCGGCGGGGCGCGCTTGATCCCGCTCCTGATCCTGCTCGTCGGCCTGCCGGTGGCGGCCCTGACGTTCCTCCAGTCGCACGGGATCTCCCTGCCCGTGCCGATCCTCACCGTCGAGGTCGCCGGCGTCCTCATCAGCGTCCTCAGCACCGCGCGCTACATCGTGAAGCCGACCGCGGCGTACGGGCCGGTCTCGGTCGCGACCAGCGCGGTCACGATCGCCTACCTGCTCGTTTTGCTCGCCCAGGCGAGCTACACCCTCGGCGTTCCGGGGAGCTCGGTCGGCATCTCGGTGGGGTACGCGCGTTTGCTCGAGCTCGCGCTCCTCGTCCCGACCTTCGCGCTCGTGGCGGGGCTCGTGACGACGGTCGAGGACCTGGCCTCACCGAAGGAGCGACTCCCGTTCGACTACCCCGCCTAGGCGGCGGAACCGGGCCCCGGTCCTAGGCGCCCGCGACCGTCACCTCGACGATCCGCACCGGGCTCTTCGGGCGGTCGTGCGCGTCCCGGGCCACGGCCGCGATCTTCTCGACGACGTCCTGCCCTCCCCGCACATGGCCGAAGACCGCGTGCTTTCGGTCGAGCCAGTTGGTCGCCGCGAGGGTGATGAAGAACTGGCTGCCGCCGGTGTTCGGTCCCGCGTTCGCCATCGAGACGACGCCCGGCCCGTCGTGCCGCAGCGTCGGGTCGAACTCGTCGGGGATCGTGTAGCCGGGCCCGCCGGTCCCATCCCCTTTCGGGCAGCCGCCCTGGATCATGAAGCCGGGGATGATCCGGTGGAAGGTGAGCCCGGTGTAGAACCCCTTGCGGGCGAGCGAGAGGAAGTTCTCGGAGGTCTTCGGGGCCCGGTCGCGGTAGACCTCGAGGCGGATGTCGCCGAGCGTCGTGCGCAGCGTCACGGTCGGGTTCGGCATGCGCGGCCGACCGCGCGGGACACTAAAAGCGCGTTCCTCCGCGGCCAGAGTGGCGACCGGTTTATGAGGGGGGGCCCGGCTTATCCCCGGACGAACGGTGGCGTCGCCGCCGTTTCGGGCGATGAACCGGTCGATCACCTTCGTCGGGGTCGCCGTCCTCCTCGCAGGCTTCGCGCTCGTCGCCTCGCCGATCGTCCTCTACGGCCGCGAAGTGTTCGACCTGTTCCAGGAGGCGGGGATCTTCCTCGCCCCGATCGGACTCCTCGTCGTCCTGATCGGAGCGGTCCAGGTGAACCCGATGACGACGACCGTGGCGGGCACGTTCGGCAATCCGGACCTCGCGCCCCGACGGCCGGGTCCGGAGCGGCCCGTCGAGCCGGCCCGGACCGCCCGGGGGTTCAGTCCGAAGGCTCCGGTCGAGTGTCGGCAGTGCCGGACGTTCATCCCCTACGACCTCGCGTACTGTCCCCGATGCGCCCGGCCGCGCGAGTGCCGCGCCTGCGGTCGGACGCTCGGGGTCGTGGAGGACCGGACCGACTGCCCCGGATGTCACCGGGTCGAAGCCTACTGCAGCTGCCCTCGTCTCGTGCGCTCGGGCCCTGCGGTCCCGGCGAGAGCGGGGAGGCGAGTATGAGCGGGCCGGGGGACGACGGCGTGCCGCGCGGCGTCGCCGCGCTGGCCGCGGCGCGGGTCGAGGTGCACTTCGACGGGGCGTGCGAGCCACCGAAGGGCGGAGGCGTCGCGACGTTCGGGTTCGTAGTGAGCGGCGCGGGGCTCTACCACGAGGATTCCGGTCTCGCCGTCCGCCCCCACGTTCCGCACGCGACCAACAACGTCGCCGAGTACGTCGCGGCGATCCGGGCGCTCGAGTGGCTGCTCGGGCAGAGGTTCCGCGGACCGGTCGAGATGATCGGCGACAGCCAGCTCGTCGTCCGCCAGATGAAGAGGGAGTACCGCGTGCGCGCGGAGCACTTGCGAGCGTACCACGACCGGCTCGAGCAGCTCACCCGCGAGTTCGCGCGCGTCGACTTCCGCTGGGTCCCGCGGGAGGAGAACCAGCACGCGGACGCGCTCTCGAAGCGCGCCCTCGCGGACGCCGCCGACGACGCCACGCGGCACCGGCCGCGCACCCCGGTCGTCGTCGCGGACGAGTCGGCCGACGGGGACGAAGGCCCCGGGGCGCCGCCGGAGCGCTAGCTCCAGCGGACCGTGTAGACGAGGGTCCGGCCTTCCATCGCCGCGCGGGCCCGGGCCGAGTCGACGTAGGTCGCGAACGCCGCGGCGGCCTCGAGCGAGAGCTTAGGACGGGTGCCGTAGCCGCGGGGCGAGCCCTGGCCGAGAACGACCGGAGGAGATGCGACGGGGGCGGAGGATGGGGCTGGAACGGTCGGTTTGCGGGACGAACCTCTCACAGCTCCTCGCCGAACAGGTACGGCTGGTACCGGAGAGGGGGGCCGAAGCAGGGGATCACCGCGAGGGCACACGGTGCGCCGCCGAACCCCGACGCCTCGACGGGCAGCGCGGCGAGAAGGGCCGAGGAGTCGAAAGTGTCGGACATCGTCCCTCGGAGCCTGTCAGACGCACGTCGTACATAAACCTGCGACTTCGACTGGAAACGGAGGGGTGTGCCCCGGGACCCCTGACGGAGGACCCTGGCGGACAGTTGGCCGACCGCTTCGGGGAAGCGCGGCGAATCCCCCGTGGACTTAAGAACGGGTTCTGAGTGGAACGCACCCGCCCGATGGCAGTCGACGCCGCGACCGAGGTGACGGAGTTCC
>JASHYY010000158.1 GCA_030042815.1 Thermoplasmata archaeon
ACTGCCGACGTGCGACCCGCCGGCCGGGCCGTGCGGCGCGAACTACTCGGCCGTGAACGTCGTCACCCCGCTCACGGAAGGGGACACCGCGGTCCAGGTGTCGCTGGCGGTCAACCAGACTGCCGCCCCGTCCGGATTCGACGTGCAGGTGGAGCTCATCCTGGTGGGCACCCCCGCGAACACCTACGTCTTCGGTAACGGGTACTTCGACACCGCGACGACGACCGCGACTCCTCTGCCCCAGACGGTATGGGTGGTACTGTTCATCGACACGGGCGTTTCGGCACTGACCCCACCGTCCCTCGACCACGTCGTGGTCACGATGAACGCGTGTACCCAGGTCACGACCTGCCCGTAGGTGGGTCGAAAAGGGCTCTTGGGCCAACCTCTTCCTCCCCCTCTTCTTCGCGAAATCGACTCGAACCGAAAATCCCGGCCCCCGTCCGCCAGGTTCGTCGGCGCGGTGGACCCGCTATCGCGCGCTGACCAGGAACAGGACCCCGGCGACCAATGCGAGCAGCGAGCCGATCAGCGAGAGCAAACCGCTCGTCAGTCCGAGGACGAGCCACCCCGCCACGACCAGCACGACCAGAACCGCCCCCGAGGCGAGGCTTCGGTCGGCCCCGCGAAATCGACCGAGGAACGTAAAGAAGACGATGAGCGCGCCGACCAGGAGCAGCAGGATCGAGTGCTCCCAGAGCCCGAGGGCCCGGTGGCCGTTCCCGATGAGCAACAGGATCGTGCCGTCGACGCCGGCGAGCAGTCCGTCGATCAGGATGAGGCCCCCTCCCACGAGTCCCAGGACCAGGCCCAACTGCCGATCGGATTCCGGGGCCACGGGGACACCTTCCCTCGCCCCGGGGCGGCGAGGGAAGATGAGGGTTGCGTTCGGCCCGAGGGGCCTCAAGCCCTATCTGCGGAACGCCATCCCCGGACGATGGTCCGTCGACCGACCGCGCCCCACCTCCGTCGCGAGTTCGACCGGGAGGCCGGTGGGTACGACCGCGCCGCCCGGGCGTCGATGCCGGCGTACGGCGACCTGCACCGCGCCGTCGTCGGAGGGATCCCGTACCTCCCGACGCGGTCGTTTCGGGTCCTCGAACTCGGGGTCGGGACCGGCACGCTGACGGCGCTGATCCTCGCGAAGTTCCCCCACGCCGAGGTCACGGGAATCGACCTCTCCCCGCGCATGATCTCTCGCGCCCGGGCCAAGCTGCGGCGCTACCACGACCGAGTCTCGCTGCTCGCCGGCGACCTGAGCGGGTTTCCGGGGGGGCGGTACGACGCGGTGCTCTCCGCCCTCGCGATCCACCACCTCCCCGACCGGGCCAAGTGGCAGTTGTTCCGTCGAGTCCATCGCACCCTTCCGTCGGGAGGGTATTTCGGCGACGCGGACGACCACCTCCCGGAGGACTCCACTTTCGACCAACGATACGCCCAGATCGCGTCGGGGCTCACTTCGCCACGGCCGGATTTGGGGCACTGGACGAGCCCGCAGGAGGTCTGGCACGAGCACGAACAGTTCGACCACCCGTGCACCGTCGCGGCGGAGATGGCGGCGCTCGAACGGGCGGGGTTCGCCCACGTCGGCAATCCCTGGAGATTCTACGGGCAGGCGGTCGTCTGGGCCTACAAATGAGTTCGACCCGGCCTGGGCCTCTGCGTCTCGGAGCGGGACGTGGTCCTTCGTGAGACGACCTTCGAGGTCGGAGGCGCGCTGACGATCGCGCTCGGAGTCCTCCTCGGTCTGGGCCTGTTCGTCTCGGGGGCCGGGGTCGATTATCTGGACGCCTGGCTCGCCGCCGCACTCGGCGTCGGGTTCGGCGCGTTCTTCGTGTCGGTGGGAAGGTCCGCGGGACGCGAGCGCCGAAGAGCGCTCGACGCGTTGGAGAAGAGCACACCCGGGGACGCGCCGCGTCCCCCCGAACGCTGAGACCGTGCGTCCGGGCAAACCTTTTCATCCGAGCGGCCCGTCCAACTAGCGCGGCCGGGATGGGGTAGCTTGGCCTATCCTGGGGGACTGTGGATCCCTCGACCCGGGTTCAAAGGGGCGCGGGGCCGAACCCCGTTCCCTGAGAGTCTCGGTCCCGGCCCTACCGGCGACGTGCCGTCGGCTTCGACCGGGAGGTCCGTCCGGATCGAGCTCGTCCTTCGAGGCGGGCGAGCGCATCGGGCAGTTCGGCGAGCGAGTAGTCGGCCCACGCCGCGCCCCACTTCGCGAGGTCGGTCGGGGTGAGGTTCCAGTCGCGCAGGCGCGAAGCCCGGCCCAGCGGGACGGTGCCCGGAACCGACTGGGCCGCTTCCATGTCGAAACGGGAGTCCCCGACGAGGAACACCGCGGCGTCCGGGAATCGACGACGGTACTCGACCAGATGCTCGCGCTTCGTGCCGTCGCCCGAGCCGAGGACCTCGTCGAACCAGTAGCGGAGTCCCTCGCGCTCGAGGATCAGCTCGGCCATCTCGGTCTCCGCCCCCGTCGAGATCGCGAGGGTCCATCGCTCCTGCGCGAGCCGCTTCAGGAGCTTCGGCACCTCGGGGAACGGTTTCGCGGCCGCGTACGCCTCCGAGACCTTGCGCTGGTGGAACGTACGGGCCGTGGCCGCCCGGAGCGCCGAAGGGGCGTCCGGGTACAGTTGCGAGAGCTGGGCCTCGAACGGCATGCCGGTGGTCGCGAGATAGTGGACCCGCGCCTCTTCCGTCGGGGTCCCGAACGCCTGCGCCATCACCTCGGCGGCCACCCGGCTGATCGGACCGAGGTCGTCGAGGAGGGTCCCGTCGAGGTCGAAAACCACCACGCCCCGGTCGACCGCCCGCGGGGGCGCGGTCCCGCTCCGGTGGACGACCGGACGTGCGAGCTCGGCCCGGTGGCTTGTGGCGGCGAGAACCGGGAGCTCGAGCGGTCGGTCGGGCTCTTCCGGCGGGACGGCAGCCATCGGCAGGACGAACGGCACCGGCACTTAAGCCGCAGGGCGGGCGCCGCGCTAATAGCGGGCGGGCGCTCGGGGGTCCGGACGTTTCCGGAACGGGATCCGATGCATCCGAGTCATGTCATCCGAGGACGCACGACCGAGCTCCTGCGGGGCAAACGGATCGTGGTCGGCGTCTCGGGGTCGATCGCGGCCGTCGAGGTACCCCGGATTATCCGCGAGCTCCTGCGGCACGGGGCCGACGTCTACGCGGTGATGAGCGGAGAGGGCGCCCGGATCATCAGTCCGGAGGCGCTCGAGTTCGCGACCGGACATCCCCCGGTCACCCAGCTCACCGGCAACGTCGAGCACGTGACGTTCCTCGGACCGGGCGAGGGCCGGGCGGACCTCTACGCCATCGTGCCCGCGACCGCCAACACGATCTCGAAGATCGCCCACGGGATCGACGACACTCCGGTCACTTCGTTCGCTTCGGTCGCCCTGGGCGGCGGCGTCCCGATGCTGATCGCTCCCGCCATGCACTCCCACATGGGCGTCAATCCCGCGGTCCGCGAGAACCTCGAGAAGCTCCGCGGCTGGGGCGTGGGGATCGTGACCGGGGCGTCCTTCGAGGGGGAGGACAAGGTCGCGGGTCCGGAGGAGGTGGCCGCGGCGGTCCTGCACCGTCTCGCCCGGGGCCCTTGGTCCGGAAAGAAGGTCGTCGTGGTCGGAGGCGCGGCCCGGGAACCGATCGACGCGGTCCGTTCGGTCACCAACGAGAGCAGTGGGGCGACCGCCGTCGCGCTCGCCAACGCGGCCCATTATCGCGGGGCGGAGGTCCGGTTCTGGGCGGGCGCGCTCCGGGTGCCCGTGCCTCCGTGGATCGCCCTCGAACGCTGGCAGAGCGTCGAGGACCTCCTGTCGCTCGCGCGCCGGCGTCGGTCCGACCTCGCGGAGAGCGCGGCGGTGATCGTCCCGGCCGCCCTGTCCGACTACACGCTCGACCGCGCCCCGGGCAAGATCGCCTCGCGGGAGCACGCGACGCTCACGCTCACCCTGCGCCGGGCCCCGAAGGTGCTTCCCGAGCTCCGTCGCCTCGCTCCGCCTCCCGCCCGGCTGGTCGCGTTCAAGCTCGAGGCGGGGCTCGCGGCGCCCGAGCTCGAGCGGGAGGCGCGCCGCCTCGCCCAGGAGACGCGCGCCGACTGGGTCGTGGCGAACGACGCCGCAACGATGGGAAGCTCGGCGACCAACGCGCTCGTTCTCCCGCCCGCGGGGGATCGACGCTGGATCCGCGGTCCGAAGACGGAGTTCGCCGGCAAGTTGCTCGACGACATCGGTCTCGAGCTCGCCAATCTCGACTCCTCCTCCCCGCCCCCGAGCGCCGCCGATCGACCGCGAGCCCACCGGCCGGTCGCACGACGCCGCGGTCGCGTGCGTCGCTGACCGCGGCGGCGACCGCGAGGTCGCGCGACGACCCCTCAGATCGCGTTCACGAGGAAGCCCAAAGCGAAGCCCGCGACCACTCCGAGGTAGGTGAGCCGCTGCTTGAGGTAGGACGCCTCGGGCGTGTCCGCCGGTCGGAACGCGGAACGCAGCATCGGGAGGATGCAGTAGAGGATGGCGCCGATGGCGAGCGCGTCGAACGTCACGTCGAGGAGGTCGTTGTTGTAGAAGTAGCCGAGGACGCCGCCGAGGATCG
>JASHYY010000159.1 GCA_030042815.1 Thermoplasmata archaeon
GCGGCTCGATCACTGGTACTCCCGCCACTTGTGCCCGCACTTCGTGCACTCGAAGATCCGGGTCTCGGGCTCGTCGGCGCCGCGGGTCTGGCGCAGCACCCAGTACGCCTCGCCGTTGCCGCACTTCGGGCAGACCTCCTCGGTCTTCGGCAACGTCGCCGTCTTCGACTCGACCACGGCGACGTCGCGCGGCCTCGCGGCCGCGTGGACGACCGTCGTCCCCTCGCCGAGAGGCACCGTGGCGCCGCACGCCCCGCACCGCCAGACCCCGCCGGTCCGGTCGGGCCGCATGAGGCGCTTGCACTTGGGACAGAACTTCACGGGACCGTATCACCGGGCGCAGGGTATTTGACGCTTGGCGGACGCCGTCAACCGAGGAGCTGCTCCGGCGGGCCCGCGCTCGACGGCGGTGCGTCCGGCGGCGCGACGCTCAGGGGGAGCGGGGACGGCTTCGCCGTCGGGGCGCGCAGCCGGCGCAGGTGCTCCCACCGGCGCGCGAGGTCGTCCTTCGTCCCGATGTCGTGCCGGACGTAGTAGTCGCCCGAGACGAAACGGAGCGCGGACTCGACGCGGCTTCCCGCCTCGTGGATCGCGCTGGCCTCGCCCACCAGCGCGACGCCGCGGGACGTGCCCAGGCGCACGACGCCGGGCCCGGCGGCCTCGACGCTCCCGTAGAAGACCCGCACGCCCGCGGCCTCGATCGCGCCCTCGTCGACCGAGAGGAGCCCGCCGGAACGGGGCCGGTCCCCGTAGCCGGGCGGGACGAGGTACTTCGTCACCGTGGCGCGGAGGCGGAACGAGACGAGGTTCGGGTCGACGCGGCCGGCCGCGACGCCCGCGAGGAGTTCCGCGAAGTCCCCCTCCTCGTAGAGCACGAGGGCGTTGATCCCCTCCGGGTCGCCGAACCGCGCGTTGAATTCGAGCAGCACCGGACCCGAGGCCGTCAGCATGAACCCGCCGTAGAGGATGCCGCGGTAGGAGAGTCCCTCCGCGCGGAGCGCGGCGACCGACGATTCCAGGATCGCGAGGGCGCGGTCGCGGTCGGCGGCGGGAAGGAACGGAAGGAGGTGGTCCCGCTGCGAGTACGACCCCATCCCCCCGGTGTTGCCGCCCTGGTTCCCCTCGAGGGCCCGCTTGAAGTCCTGGACCGCGGGCATCGGGTAGACTCCGGAGTCGGTGACGAACGCCATCAGGCTGAACTCCACGCCGACGAGCTTCTCCTCGAGGAGGACCCGGCCGCCCTGGAGGAGGATCGATTTCGCGTAGGCGGCGCCCTCCTTCGGGTCGGTGAAGTCGGACCCCTGCACCCAGACACCCTTGCCCGCGGTGAGCCCGCTCGGCTTCACGACGAACGCGGCGGGGAAGTCGGCCACGGCCCGGTCGGCCTCCTCGACCGACGCCGGAGCGACCCATCGAGGCTGCCCCCCGACGTGGTGCCGGGCGAGGAGGTCCCGGCAGAACTGCTTCGACGACTCGATCCGGGCGGCCGCCCGGTCCGGCCCGACGGTCGGCACCTCCGCGGCCCGCAGCGCGTCCGCGACGCCGGCCGCGAGCGGCGCCTCGGGGCCGATCACGGCCGCCTCGACGTGCTGCTCGGCGGCGACGCGGGCGACCCGGGCGCCGTCGGTCGGGTCGACGCGGACCGACGCGGCGG
The DNA here is from genome assembly GCA_030042815.1 of Thermoplasmata archaeon. Taxonomy (GTDB): domain Archaea; phylum Thermoplasmatota; class Thermoplasmata; order Lutacidiplasmatales; family UBA184; genus Lutacidiplasma. The sequence continues at coordinate 1,655 of JASHYY010000159.1, forward strand.
CGACCCGGTCGAGCCCGGGGTTCGCGTTCGCGCTCGCGACCACGACCTCGGCGTCGGCGCGGACGAGCGTGGCGGCGATCGCGTGCTCTCGGGCCCCGCCCCCGACGACCAGGAATCGCATGGGTGGCGTCCCCGGAGCGACCTCAGGTTATATCCGCGTCGGGCCCGCCGCCGGTAGAACGGCGCTCTCTCCTCCGCCACGCTTAAGAAGAGACCGACGGTGGCCCGATTTCCGAGGCGTCCCGATGGACATCCGTGTCGTGGAAAAGGAACACGACCTGCTCCGCGTCGAGTTCCCGCGCGGGGAGGAGACGATCCTCATTCCGCTGGTCGAGGCCCTCCAGAAGGAGGAGAAGGTCGTCGAGGCCCGCTACTACCTCGGCCACCCGTACCTCGAGCGGCCGACCCTGCTCGTGAAGACGAAGGGCGAGAAACCCCAGCAGGTGCTGAAGCGCGTCCTGAAGGACCTCACGGACCTCTACGGGGACCTCCTGACGGACTTCGAGAAGAAGGCCGACAAGATCAAGGCGTAGGACGGACGCCATGCTGAAGGAGTGCGCCCAGCACGGTTACTTCCGGGCGGAGGCGTGCCCGGTCTGCGGCCAGCCCGGCCGGTTCCTGATGAACGACCGGGAGCTCGACCACCTCGGACGGGTCCTCACCGGGATCCTCCGCCACTTCCCCGACCGCTACCAGCTCCCGATCGACCCGCAGGGATGGGTCCCGCTGCCGCAGATCGTCCGGGCGATCAGCCAGAAGCACCCGGCCTACCACTGGCTGCGCGCCCAGCACCTGGTCGCCATCTCGGAGACGGACGCGAAGGGCCGCTACGAGGTCCGCGACGACCGGATCCGCGCGACGTACGGCCACACGGTCGACGTCGACCTCGACCTTCCGACCGAGAACATCCCCGACCGCCTCTTCTTCCCGGTCACCTCGGAGGAGGCCGGCATCGTCCTCGAGGTCGGACTGAAGCCGTCCGACCGCAAGAAGGTCCACCTGTCGAAGACCGCCGAGGACGCGCGCGCCGCCGGGGCGGTCCGCACTCCGGAGCCGGTCATCCTCGAGGTCGACGCGAAGCGGGCCCGCGACGAAGGGGTCGTGATCAAGCGGGCCGGGAAGACCGTCTACCTGGTCGACCAGGTCCCGTCGCAGTACCTGCGCCGGCTCGACGCGGCGACCCCCGCCCCCGAGAGCTAAGAGACGCCTACGCGAACCCGTCGTCGCCGCTGTTCGCCTCGTACTCGGTCGTGATGTACACCGTGACGGTCAGGTGGCTCGACGGCGCGTAGGGGTTCGTGAAGACGAACCAGTAGTTGTCGGTCACGAGCGGGGAGAAGGCGATCGAGCCCGCGTACGTCGGGTCCATCGAGTAGACGGGGACCGTCGGGTCGTGGGCGACGAACGCGTCCCAGTCGCTCGTGTTGTAGACGGCGAGCGCGACGTCGGTCCCCGCCGGGGCGACCGACGAGAAGTTCCCGAGGACGTAGTCGCCCCCGTTGATCTCCCCCTCGAGGAACGTGTAGTTCCCGGGACCGATGACGTAGGTGCCCGCGGTGGTGAGCGGGTCGCCCGAGAGGACCGGCGGTCCCGACAGTTCCGCGGAGACGATCGCGTAGGCGAGGGCCGCGACGACGACGATGACGATCACCGAGCGGAAGACCCCGAGGAAGGCGAGGCGGCGGCGGACGGACCGGGGCGCGGTCGCGAGCTGCGCCGCCGGCAGGGGGTCGGCGGCGCCGCAGATCGCGCACTGGCTCGCGCCCGAGGGGGTGGCGATCCCGCAGAAGCGGCAGGCGCCCCAGGTCGCCGCAGGGGGCTGGTCGTCGGTCACGGCGGTGTCGGCCGAGCGCGAACGGCGGCTTTTGTGGTTTCGTACGAACGACGGGCGGAGCGGCGGCGGGACGGGCGGCCCCGGGGCGCGACGCTACGCCCGCTTCTTCGCTGCGCCGAGGTTCACGAGGACGTTCTTGCGCCGGGTGTACGTCTCGACCGCGCGCGACCCCTGCTCGGAACCGACCCCGCTCCCCTTCACGCCCGCGAACGGGGCCTGCGGGTAGGTGATCGGCGCCTCGTTGACCACGACCATCCCGCATTCGAGGCGGCGGGCGAACGAGTGGGCGGTGCCGAGGTCCCGGGTCCAGATCGTGCCGAGGAGGCCGTACGGCGTGTCGTTCGCGAGGCGCAGGGCCTCCTCCGCGTCCGAGAATCCGGCCGTCGTGAGGACCGGGCCGAAGATCTCCTCCCGGACGGCGCGGGAGGAGGGCGGCACCTCCGCGAGGACCGTCGGCCGGAGGAAGTTCCCTTCCGCGAGGGCGGGCTCGCTCGCGCGGGATCCGCCGGTCAGGACCCGCCCGCCGCTCGCCCGGGCGTCCTCGACGTACTCGAGCACGTGCGCGAGCTGGTCCGGGGAGACCAGCGGGCCCATCTCGACCCCCTCCGCCGTGCCGGGACCGAGCCGCAGACCTTCCGCGATGGACCGCACCCGCTCGAGGAGCTCCGAGCGCACCGACTCATGGACGAGGAGGCGGGAGGCGGCCCAGCACATCTGACCGGCGTTCTGGAAAATCCCGTAGCCGATCCCCTTCGCGGCCCGCTCGAGGTCGGCGTCGGGGAAGACGACCACCGGCCCCTTGCCGCCGAGCTCGAGCGTGAGCGGCAGATGGCGCCGGGCCGCGAGCCCGGCGATGCGGGCGCCGACGTCCCCGCTCCCGGTGAACGTCACCGAGCGGCACCGGTCGTCGTCGACGAGCGCCTCGCCGACCTCCGCACCGCTCCCCGGGACGACGTTCAGGATGCCGTCCGGGATCCCGGCGTCCTTCGCGAGCCGGGCGAAGGCGACGGCGGTGAGGGGCGTGAGGCTCGCCGGCTTCAGGACCACCGCGTTGCCGGCGGCGAGGGCCGGAGCGACCGACCGGATCGCGAGGAGCAACGGGTAGTTCCACGGCGCGATGTGGACCGTCACCCCGAGCGGCTCGCGCAGGGTGTAGTCGAGGCGCGGCCCCGGCACGGGGATCGTCTCCCCCTCGACCTTGTCGGCGAGGCCGGCGAAGTACTCGACCGTGCGGACGACGTAGCCGATGTCGCCGCGCGACTCGCGCAGCGGCTTGCCCATGTTCTGCGTCTCGAGGCGGGCGAACGCGTCGACCTGCGACTCGAGGAGTCCGGCGAGGCGGTAGAGCGCCTTCGCCCGGCGGGCCCCGTCGTCCTGCGCCCACGGCGACTCCCGGAACGCCCGGTCCGCCACCTCGAGCGCGGCGCGGGCGTCGTCCCGGGAGCCGACGGCGGCCCGGGCGAACGGTCGGTTGTTCGCGGGGTCGACGACGGGTCGGCGCTCGCCCCGCGTCCCCGGCGTTTCCCGACCGCCGACCACGAGGTCGAACGCGGTCTCGAGGTCGATCGCCATGGGCCGGCGACACCAGCACCCCGGGCCCATTAGGGATTCGGAGGGGCCGGGGCCGCGGGGCCCGGTGCGCCGCGCACCCCCGCTCGCGCCCGGACTGGCCTAGTTCTGGATCGGGTACGGCCGGCCCTTCCACTCGACCGGTCGGCGACGGAGATGCCGCCCGACCCCGGTGGCGAACAGCACGACGAAGAAGCCGGCCGCGAGGGGGTAGAGGAGGCCGTAGCGCCCGGGGGTACCCAACGACCGGCTGAACGCCACGTGCTTTCCGAACAGGCCGACGTAGAGGAACGCGCCGAGCCCCAACAGCACCGGGTTGCCACCGGTCGCGAGAGCGAACGGCAGGAGACCGAGGGGCAGAAGGTAGAACCCCGTGACCCCTGCGACGTCCGCGGCGAGGTGCGGGGCGTCGTGGTCCCGGCCCGAGAGGTTCTTCAGCAGGCCCTCGAACATCTCGTGGCGGTCGCGGTACATCCGCGTGACCGCGATGCGCGGGGCCCAGGCGATCCGCAGGCGCCGTCCCGCCGACCGGAACCGCCGCGCGATCGCGACGTCCTCCTGGACCGTCCCGCGGATCGCCTCGTGCCCCCCGAGGGCGAAGTAGGTCGACCGGGGGGTCATCCAGAACTGGCCGTTCGCCATCGCGGTCTTCGATCGGTCCCGGTTCACGTGGGAGGCCCGGAACACGAGCAGGGTCAGCTGGACGAAGAACGGCAGGACGACCCGCTCCCAGAACCCCACCGTTTCGATCCGGGGAGCGATCGACGCGAGGTCGGCCCGCTCGCGGACGGCCCAGTCGAGGACGCTCGCCACGGCCGTCGGCACGGTCCGGACGTCGGCGTCCAGGAAGAGCAGCCACTCGCCCGTCGCCTCCCGCGCCCCGGTCCAGCACGCCCAGTTCTTGCCGGTCCAACCGGCGGGGAGCGGCGGCGGGTCGACCCGTCGGACGCGCGGCGCCCGCGCGTCGATCACCTCCTTCGTACGGTCGGTCGACCCGTCCTCGACGACGAGGACCTCGAGGTCGGGGTACGTCTGGGCGAGCAGCGTGTCGAGCGTCGCAGGGAGCGCGTCCTCCTCGTTGCGCGCCGCGACCACCACGCTCACCCGGGGGCGGTCCCGCGGCCCGACATCGGGGGACTCGGGCTCGAGCCGGGCCATCTGGTAGGCGAGCACGATCGCGCTTCCCTGGTAGAGGAGCGCGAGGACCGCGGCCCCCGAGAGGAGCACCACGACCCAGAGGGCGAGCACGGCCCGGCGTAGACGGCCCCTAATAAAGCGGCATTTGCTGGCCGACCGGAGCGGTCCGGCGATGGCCACGGTGGAGCACCCGCGGGTCCGTCCGGGAACGCTCGACGACCGCCTCTACCAGGCCCATCTCGCCGAGAGTGCGGTCGAGCACAACACGCTCATCGTCCTTCCGACCGGCCTCGGCAAGACCGCGGTCGCGCTGCGGGTGGTCGCGGAGTACCTACGGCGCCGGCCCACCGACTCGGTGCTGTTCCTCGCGCCGACGCGTCCGCTCGTCGTTCAGCACGGTCGCGAGGTCGAGCGGACCCTGTTCGCGCCCCGGCCGCTCGTGCTGACCGGCGCGATCCCTCCCGACCGCCGGGCCGAGCTCCTGCATCCCCCGCAGGTCGTGGTCGCGACGCCGCAGGTCGTCTCGAACGACCTCGTCGAGGGCGGATTCCCGCTCGCCACGTTCTCCCTCCTCGTGTTCGACGAGGCGCATCGGGCGGTCGGGGACTACCCGTACGCGGCGATCGGACGCGCGAACCGGGCCGGTCCGAACGCCCGGGTCCTCGCGATGACGGCCTCGCCGGGTGGAAGCCTGGCCCGGATCCGGGAGGTCTGGGCGAACCTCGGGATCGAGCGGTTCGAGTACCG
>JASHYY010000160.1 GCA_030042815.1 Thermoplasmata archaeon
GCGTAGACGACCGGGCCGACTCCGGAAGGCGCTAGGGGACGAGCGCTGCGGCGACCGCCGTGCGTTGCCGCGCGGTCGCACTAGGCCCGGACCGAAGAGATTGCGCGCCGGCCTTGCCGCACTGAACCACGTCGCGGAACAGCCGGTCGATCAATTCCGGCGAGACTCCCAGCTCGATCGCCCAGCGGTGGGCCCGATCGCGTACCAGCCGTTCCTGGACTCGGTTCGTGACCGACTCGCCCGCCTCGAGCCGCAGGCGGATCGCCGAGCGGGCCAGGCGCAGACGCGCGCTGACGAGGCGCACGATCTCGCGGTCGACCCGGGCGAGCTCGGCCCGCAGCTCGGCGAGCGACTTCGACCCCGGTTCCGCGTCCATCCACCGTCCGAACCGCACCTCCAAAAGGAGCCTCCCCCGCACCGGTGCGGGCGGGTATTCTTCTCGCGCGGCCCGTCCCGGAGTCGATGCAGATCGTCCTGGCCTCCAACTTCGACGACCGGCTCGTCGCCGAGACGGCGGACCTTCCGGTCTCGACGTTCTTTGGGGGCTACCCGGTGCAGCTGACCGGCGGAGGACGCCCGCCCCAGATCCTTCCGGAGGTCACCCCGGAGCGGTTCCGCGACCACCTCGAAGTGGTCCACCGGCTCGGCCGGAACTTCTACGCCACCCTCAACAGCAGCGACCTCGGACTGCACGAGTACCGCCCGGACTATGTCGAGCGGTTCCTTCGGGAGGTCGGCGAACTGCTCGACCTCGGGGTCGACGGCTTCGTCATCGCGATCCCGGCACTGATCGAGGCGATTCGCACCGAGTGGCCCGACGTTCCGATCACGGTGTCGACGTTCGCACGGATCCGTACGGCCACGCAGGCGGAGTACTTCCTCGGGCTCGGCGCGCGGACCATCATCCTCGAGGAGGCGAACCGCGATTTTCGCCTGATCCGGGCGCTGGTGCGGCTGGGCGCGGAGGTCGAGATCCTCGTGAACCAGTCGTGCCTTCCGTCCTGCCCCTACCGCGGACACCACCTGAACACGAGCTCGCTCGCCTCGCAACCCGGGGCGCCCGCCCCGGCGTTCGAGTACCCCATCCTCGAGTGCGGACTCGAGTACGTCCGGGACCCGTCGAAATTGATCTCCGGCATCTTCGTCCGGCCCGAGGACCTCCAGGTGTACGAGGAGGTGGGCGTCGCTCGGTTCAAGGTCTCGGGTCGGAACCGTTCCACGGAGTGGCTCGCTCACGCGGCCCGGGCCTACGCCTCCCGTTCGTACCCGGGCGACCTCACCGAGATCCTGAGCCTGGTCCAAGTGAAAGGCCCGCGCTCGGCCCTGAAGAGAATCGTGGCGGCCTCGGGCAATCGGGAGGCGGAGAGACTGGCCGACGCGTTCCGCCCCCTCGAGCAGATCACCATCGATAACCGGGCTTTTCCGAAGGACTTCCTGCGCCACATCGCCGCGGTCGATTGCGAGCATACGACCTGCAGCGCGTGCGGGTACTGCCGCGAAGTCGCCGAGCACGTGCTTCGTATCGCCGGCCGCCCCCCTTCGGAATATCGGCCTCCCGTGGAGCTCCCGGAAGCGATCCGGCTCCTCCCCGAGCTCCGCGCCGGCGCCTCCGGTCTGCCGCCGGACACGGTTCCGTTGCCGGTTGTTCGGTGAGGCATCGAAAGCCCATCGGTTTGGCCGGCGGTGGCGGCCCGCTACGCAGGAGTCACCGGACCGCCGGCGCGCCGGAGCTCTCGCCGCACGAACAGCACGAGCCATTCGACCTCGAAGATTGGCGGAACCAGTAGCTCGAGGCAGTACCACCAAGGGACGCGCACCGTCGGCAGCGATTCGACGCCGGTCCAGATCGCCTTCGAAATCCGGTGTCGACCGTCGAGCGCGATCTGGTACCAGCCCTGCCCGGCCACGATGATCGGGAAGGTGAGGTCGGCCCGGTCGAGGAATTTCGGGAATAAGCGGAGGGCCAGTCGGATCATGCGGGGAGAGAGGCGGGGGAGCTGCTCCAGGGTCTCCGGAACGACCTCGACGGCGTGGGTCTTGACGTAGCGAATCGCGAGCAGGAGCCCGGGCCTACGATGCCACGAGAACGACCGAGTGTCGACCACGCCCCCGCCCCGCGATCCTCTATATCGTACACGATGCGTGCCAGTAGAGCCTTGTGGACTCGGACGAAGGTGCAGCCGTCAATGCCCTTGTTCCCGACAGGATTTGGTCGAGGAGTTTCATCGAGCGCGAGCGGCCCCGACACGCCCGCCGGGGCGGCAACTGCCAGAGACCGGACGGGAGTCGAGTCCGGATGAGGACGTTGGCTCGCTTGCGCGCGGTCATTGCCCGCGTCCCCCGTGGCAAGGTGGTCACCTACGGACAAGTGGCGGCCATTGCCGGGTACCCAGGCGCAGCCCGGCTGACAGTCTGGGCCCTACAGCGCTCGGACGGACTCCCCTGGCACCGGGTCGTCGCCTCTGGCGGTCGGATCGCCCTTCCGGACGAGGGAGGACGCGAACAACGGTTGCGGCTCGAGACGGAGGGGGTTTCTTTCCGCGGGGGCCGCGTTCGGATGGACCGACACCAGTGGATTCCGGGGTCATCGAGAGGCGGAGTAGAGGTCGGACGCGCGAGGATGCGAAGGACCGTCCCGGCAGGACGAGAACCCTACGACGCGCGGGGACATTTTTCCCCAGGGTCTCGCTGATCAAGTCGGAGGTCCGGAAGTTCGCCGGACCGGTCAGTACTCGCCGGAGAGTCGCTGGGTGGCGGTGAAGTTAATCATGGGTCCGGACAGCAGGTTGGAATTGCTGACCATCGCAAGGGCGCCGGATTCGGTCTTGAGAACGACCTCGACGAGGCCGATGCCCACCACGGTCCCTTTCACTCCACTGAACTGAACGAGGTCGCCAATGCGGAGGAACCGCTGCTGAATCAGAACGAAACCGGCGAGAATGTTCTGGAGTGTGGTCTGCAGCGCGAGGGTGATGGCGATCCCGGCGACTGCCGAGACGGTGAGGGCGGAAAGGAAGCTGAAGGAGCCCAGGGTGGCGGCGGCACCGGCCACGACGATCGCAACCCAGACGATGGTGATCACGACCCGCAGCGTGTGAACTCTTGCCGGCGGCCAGCCGCGGCGCTTGGCCGCTTCGCCTCCCCACCGCGAAAGGGAGTAGCCCGTCACGGCGGGAACTAGGATGAAGAGGACGATGTCGAGTGCGACGGCCTCGGTCAACCCCACGGGTTGTCCCTCCTCTCGAACCGCATGCGGATGGGGATATAGGTCACGCTAGCGAGGGGAACCGTGCGGCGTGAGACTGCTTCCGCTCATCAAGAAGGGGCGGACGTGCGGAAACCCCGGACCGCAATGGACTCCAAGGGTCCGACGACCTCCCGAGCGGGGACACGCCATCGCGAAGTCACCTAACCGAAGGCCTCCACTCTTCCCCTGCAGCGAAAGGTCCGTTCCGATGGCGAGCTGGGACAATTTCCTCGTGGCCCAGGTGGGCGCGTCGGCGGCGTTGGCCGGTCTCCTCTTCGTCGGTCCTTCGATCAACGTGGCGAAGATCGTCGCGAACCCTGCGCTTCCGAACCGGGCCCTTCAGGCACTGACTCTGCTGTTCTCGATCCTCGTGGTCGCCTCGGTCCTGCTCGTTCCCGGCGAGCCGCTCTCTACCGTGGGGGTCGAGGTGGTCTGCGTGGGGATCGGGATCGGGGGTCGTGACGGTCCGTGTGACGCTCAGGAGCCTGCGCCTTGTCGCGGCCGAGTATCGTCGTTGGCACGTGATGGAATCGAGCCTGGTGGCTCTCCCACCGGTCTTCTATGTAGCCGCGGGAATCGTATTCGTGTTCGGCCAGCCGAACGGAACGTACCTCTTCGTTCCCGCGATACCGATCTCCTTCATCACCGCGATCATCGACTCCCGGGTGCTGTTGGTCGAGATCAACCGATAGAGCCGCTTTCGATGGGCGTTCCCGGTCGGACGTGGGTCGCCCCGGCCCCGCAGGCCTTAACTGAGTGCCGGCGAGTCGGGAAGCTGTGACGAACACGACGCGGCGCCTTGCCGCGATCATGTTCACCGACCTCGTCGGCTTCACGAGGCTCGGGCAGAGGGATGAAGAGACGGCCCTGCGCCTGCGCCGCGAGCATCAGGCGCTGCTGCGCCCGATCTTCGCTTCGTTCGGGGGTCGGGAGGTGAAGACGCTCGGGGACGGTTTCTTGGTGGAGTTCGCGAGCGCGGTCGAGTCGGTCCGGTGCGCGGTGGAGATCCAGCGCGCCCTCTCGCGCAGGAACGCCTCCACCGGACCGGAGGACCAGATCCTCCTGCGGGTCGGTGTTCACTCCGGCGATGTCGTCGAGGAGGACGGAGACGTCGTGGGCGACGCCGTGAACGTCGCCTCGCGGATCGAGCCCCTCGCCGAAGCGGGAGGGATCTGTCTCTCGGAGGCCGTCTACCAGCAAGTTCGCAACAAGCTGCCGATTGTCTTCGAGAAGGTCGGCACCCGAAGCCTCAAGAACGTCCAGGAACCGGTCGAGATCTACCGCGTGGCCGTCGGGGCCCCGAGACCGACCGTCCCGTCGCTGGCCCCGGTGTCGACCTCACAAAATCTCCGCCTTGCAGTACTGCCGCTCGCCAACCTCAGCACGGAGGCGACCGACGACTTCTTCGCGGACGGGCTGACCGACGAGCTGATCTCGCGGACGGCGCAGATCCCCCAGCTCCGGGTGATCGCCCGGACGACGGTCCAACGCTACCGGGGCTCCCCGAAATCGATCCGAGAGGTCGGAGAGGAGCTGGGTGTGGGGGTCGCGCTCGAGGGAAGCATCCGAAAGTCCGGCAACCGCGTCCGGATCTCGGTGCAGCTGGTCGATGCGAAGTCCGAAGCCCACATCTGGTCGATGCGCTACGACCGGCCGCTGGACGACATCTTCGCGATCCAGGACGACATCGCCGACCACATCGCACGGTCCGTCGCGGTGCACCTCTCGGGCTCCCCCTCCGAGAGTGGGGCTGGGATCGCTCCCGCCTCGGTCGAAACATCCGACATGGAGGCGTACTCGCTGTTCCTGCACGGGAGGCAGCTCTTCGGGGAGAAGGGCTCGGTGGAAGG
>JASHYY010000161.1 GCA_030042815.1 Thermoplasmata archaeon
TCCGCACGAGCAGCGGTACCGCGACGTGCGGAGCGGCCGCCTCGCCCACGGCCCGTCCGAGGTCATGCTCCACATCGCGGCCCACCGGCTCTGGCCCCGGCGGTCGGCGTGACGGGCGGGGCGCCCGAAGGGCCGAGCCCTACGTCGCCTTGGACGTCGCCGACCGGTTCCGGCCGGGCGTCGAGGAAGCGGAGGCCCGCCGGCGCTCCGTCCGCTGGAACTGCTCGGCCTCGGTCGACCCTTCCATCGCGAGGGTCGAGGTGAGGCCGCCCGAGAGCACCTGGGCCACCTCGTCGAAGTAGCCGGTACCCACGAACGACTGGTGCTTGACGGCGGCGTACCCTTCCTCCTCCGCGCGGAACTCCTCCTCCTGAAGGTCGGTATAGGCGGCCATGCCCGTCTGGGAGTAACCCTTCGCCAGCCGGAACATCGACAGGTTCAGCGCGTGGAACCCGGCGAGCGTGACGAACTGGAACTTGTAGCCCATCTCCCCGATCGTCGACTGGAACTCGGCGATGACGTCCGGCTTGAGCTTCTTCCGCCAGTTGAACGAGGGGGAGCAATTGTACGCGAGCAGCTTCCCGGGGAACTCGGCATGGACCTCGCGGGCGAACCGCTCCGCCTCGTCGAGGTCCGGACCTGCGGTCTCGAACCAGATCAGGTCGGCGTACGGCGCGTAGGCGAGCCCGCGCGCGATCGCCATGTCGAGGCCGCCGGTCACCTCGAAGAATCCCTCGGGGGTCCGCCGGTCGGTCAGGAACTTCTCGTCCCGAGGGTCGATGTCGCTGGTGAGAAGCTTTGCGGACAGCGCGTCCGTCCGGGCGATGAGGACGGTGGGGACACCGAGGACGTCCGCGGCCAGCCGAGCGGCCCACAGCTTCTGGTTGAATTCGCGCGCCGGCACCAGGACCTTGCCCCCCATGTGGCCGCACTTCTTCACCGACGCGAGCTGGTCCTCGAGGTGGAGGCCGGCCGTTCCTGCGTCCACGAGGCTCTTCGTGAGCTCGAAGACGTTGAGCGTGCCGCCAAACCCGGCCTCGCCGTCGGCCACGATGGGGGCGTACCAGCACACGTCGTCCTTGCCGAGGGCATGCTGCTTCTCGTCCTCACGGCGGAAGGCGTTGTTGATCCGTCGCACGAGGTGCGGCATCGAGTCCGCAGGGTAGAGGCTCTGGTCGGGGTACGTCTGGTCCGCGTCGTTCGCGTCGGCGGCGACCTGCCAACCGCTCGCGTAGATCGCGGGCAGTCCCCCCGCGACCATCTGCACCGCTTGCGTCCCCGTCATCGCCCCGAGCGTGGGCACGTACGGCTCGGAGTGGAGGAGCCTCCACAGGCGCTGGGCGCCGAGCGTCGCAATCGAGTACTCGATCGGGACGGAACCCCGCAGGCGCTCGACGTCCTCTGCCTTGTACGGCCGTACGATCCCCTTCCAGCGCTCGCTCTTCTTCCAGTCCAATCCCACCGGGTCCCTCATCCTTCCCCGCCCGACGGGGCGTCCTCCAGCTGTCGGTAGGCGACGCTCGTGATAAACTCCTCGAATCTCCGCGACGTAACGACCCGGTCGAGCAAGGTCCCGGCCGCTGCGAGCGATCCCGGAAGGACCCCCGTTTCCGCCTCGTGGCGATACGCTTCCGTCTCGGACTCGAGGTAGGAACGGAACAAGGCCCGGTCGACGCGACCCCCTCCGTCGAGCGGGGCGCCGTGCCGGATCCATTGCCACAGTTGCGACCGGGCGATCTCGACCGTCGCGGCGTCCTCCATCAGGTGGTCGATCGGAACGCAGCCGACGCCGCGCAGCCAGGACTCGAGGTATCGGAGCGCGACGCGGGCGTTCCGACGGACTCCCTCGCGAGAGACGGGTCCTCGGGGGATCGCGAGCAGGTCGCTCGGCCCCACGCGCGACCCGGAAGGCGGTCGGTCGATCTGGTTCGGCCCTGCCATCCCGCCGTCGAAGATCCCTTGCGCCAGGGCGACCAGTCCCGGATGGGCCACCCACGTCCCGTCGTGGCCGGCGCGGACTTCCCGTTCCTTGTCCGCGGCGACCTTGGCGAGGGCCTCCTCGCTCGCCGCGGGATCCCCCCGGATCGGGATCTGGGCCGCCATGCCTCCCATCGCGTGAGCGCCCCGGCGATGGCAGGTATCGATGAGCAGGCGGGAGTACGCCGTGAGGAACGGAGTGGACATCGCGAGGAGCGACCGGTCGGGGAACAGGGAGGAGGGGTCGTCCCGGTACTGTTTGATAAAACTGAACAGGTAGTCCCACCGTCCGCAGTTCAATCCGACCGAGTGTTCGCGCAACTCCCAAAGGATCTCGTCCATCTGGAACGCGGCCGGCAGAGTCTCGATGAGGACCGTCGCCCGGATCGTTCCGGGCGGGAGGCCGAGCGCCTCCTCCGAATGCGAGAAGACGTCGTTCCACAGCCTCGCTTCGAGATAGTGCTCGATCTTCGGGAGGTAGAAGTACGGTCCCGTCCCGCGGCGCCGGAGCTCGGCGGCGTTGTGGAAGAGGAAGAGGCCGAAGTCGAAGAGGCTGGCCGAGACCGGGCGACCGCCCCGGTGCACATGGCGCTCGTCGAGGTGCCAGCCGCGGGGGCGGACCATCAGCGTGGCCGTCCGCTCGTTCAGCCGGTAGACCCGGCCGTCGGGGCTCCGGTACTCGATCCGGCGTCGGACCGCGTCGATCAGGTGGACCTGACCCGCCACGGTCCCGATCCAGGTCGGTGAGTGCGAGTCCTCGAAGTCGGCCATGAACACCCGGGCCCCCGAGTTGAGCGCGTTGATGATCATCTTGCGGTCGACCGGGCCCGTGATCTCGACCCGCCGGTCTTCGAGGTCGTTCGGCGGGGAGGGCACGCGCCAATCGGACGCGCGGATCGACGCGGTCTCAACCGGGAAATCCGGTGCCCGGCCCGCCGTGAGGCTCGCCCGAAAGGCACCCCGTCGTCGGAGCAGAGCCCGGCGCACACCGCCGAATCGAGCCTCCAGTTCTTCCACGAACTCAAGGGCGGCGGGCGATAGTACCTCGGCGGAGCGGACTTCGACCGGGCGCAGGAGTTCGAGCCGGGCGCCGCCGGCCGACGGGCTCTTCCTCGAGTGCGGGGGCATCTCGCCGACGTATCCTCCCGTTAGGGCAACCCAAACCGATCTGGGCGCGAACCTCGGTCGTGCGCCCGCCGATGCCGTACCTAAGCCGCACGAAATACGTTTGTGCCCGAGCGAGCACAATGCTCAGACGGGGCTTCCGCGTCGGCCTCGGTGCCACGAATCTCCGCTTCCCCGCGGCCGAGAGCCCCCGCGCGTTCTGCCGCGACCGCGGGAGCGCCGGCAGGTTCCGAGCACCGCCGCGCAGGACCGGACCCGGCTCCCGCCGACGGATCGATGTCCCAACCGCCGCCCTATAAATCCCGGAACTCCTCCGCGACCGTGGCC
>JASHYY010000162.1 GCA_030042815.1 Thermoplasmata archaeon
GGTCGCGATCGCGCTCGGGGTCGCCGAGGGCGTCGCGACCCTTACGCTCAAGGTGCCGTCGCACCGCAAGCGGTCCCAGGCGCTCCTCAAGACGTGGGCGGCCCACCTGCGGAACCTCGGCGGCGGCCTCACGCTCGGGGTCGAGGCCCGCATGAAGGTCGTCGCCGCGCACTTCCCGATGAAGGTCCAGGTCCGCGGTGAGGAGCTCGTCATCGAGAACTTCCTCGGGGAGAAGCACCCCCGCTCGAGCCGCCTCGTCCCGGGCACGAAGGCGCAGGTCGAGGGGGACATCGTGACACTCTCGGGTCACGACGTGGAACAGGTCGGCCAGAGCGCCGCGAACATCGAACGCGCGACACGGATCCGCGACTACGACCCGCGCGTCTTCCAGGACGGCATCTACCTCATCGAGCGCGCCCATCTCAAGGAGGCGAGCTAGTGCCGGACGAACCGGCCGAGACGGCCCCGCCGACCGAAGAGGCGGCGACGCCCCCTCCGAAGGCCCCCCCGCGACGCCGCCGCGCCTCGGCCCCCGCCGAGGCAAAGCCCGCCGCGGAGGAGAAGGCGAAGGCCGAGGAGGTCGCCGAGAAACCCTCGGGCCCGCGCGCCCCGAAACGCGCCGCCCTCTCCGAACCCGTCCGCGCGCTGCTCCGCACGCGACGGACGCTCGACCGCCGCCGACCCGTCTTCGGCCGCCAGGCCGCGAACCGGTACTTCCGGATCGGGCGGGACGGCGCGTGGCGACGTCCGCGGGGACTCCAGTCGAAGCAACGGCGCCACTACGGCTACCGCCCGCGGGTCGTGCGCATCGGCTACCGGTCCCCTGCGGCCGTCCGGGGGCTCACCCCGAGCGGCTTCCGCCCGGTCCTCGTCCGCACGTCGAAGGACCTCGAGTCGATCGACGCGAAGACCCAGGCCGCGTTGATCGCCCGCACCGTCGGCACCCGCCGCCGTCTCGTCCTCGAGGAGGCGGCCCGCAAGCTCGGCATCCACGTGCTCAACCCGATCGTCCAGCCGGAACGGGAGGCGTAGACGGCGATGCCCGACCTGTCGAACCAGCGACGCCTCGCCGCCGCCCTCCTGAAGTGCGGAGAGGGCCGGGTTTGGATCGACCCCGCGAGCCAGGAAGAGCTCGCGGACGCCGTGACCCGCTCCGACCTCCGCAGCGCGATCAAGGCCGGCGTGATCCGGCGGCTCCCGGTCCAGGGCACGTCGCGGGCCCGCGCCCGTCGCCACGCGCGCGAGGTCGCCCGGGGCCGCCACGCCGGACCCGGGTCGCGCCGGGGGACCCCGAGCGCGCGCGTTCCGCGCAAGGAGCGCTGGATGCGCCGGATCCGTCCGCAGCGCGCGCTCCTGCGCGAGCTCCGCGACACGAAGCGGATCACGCCGGCCGTCTACCGCGAGTTCTACCGGCGCGCGAAGGGCGGGATGTTCCGCAGCCGCGCGCACCTGCTTGTGAACCTGCGGCTCGCGGGCCACCTTCCGGAGGACAAGCGATGAGCACGGGTCCCCGCTATCGCGTGCATTTCCGTCGCCGGCGCGAGGGCCGGACCGACTACCGCGTCCGCCTGCGGCTGCTCAAGTCCGGGCTGCCCCGGGCGGTCGTGCGCCTCTCCGACCGCCGCGTCCGCGTGTCGATCGTAGCGTTCGACCCGACCGGCGACCGGGTGCTCGCGGCGGCCGACTCCGGTGAGCTCGGCGGGATCGCCTTCCCCCCGTCCAGCCTCGCGTCGACGCCGGCGGCGTACCTCACCGCCTATCTCGCCGGCCTCCGCGCGAAGTCGGCGGGCGCGGAGGAGGCGGTCCTCGACGCGGGCCTCCGTCACCCGACGGTCGGCGGCCGGCTCGCCGCCGCGCTGAAGGGGCTGCTCGACGCGGGCATCGAGCTGCCTCACGGGGAGAAGGACTTCCCGACCGCCGACCGGCTCAACGGGGCGCACCTCCCGAAGAAGCTCCCCGAAGCCCTCGAAGCGTACAAGCTCAAGCTGCCCGGCCTCCTCGGCCGGCCGGAGGCCGCGCGATGAGCGCAGCGATGCAGGGTCCGCCCCGGTCCGGGGCGGGTCCGCCGGGGGCGCCCGCGCCGCCTCCCTGGGTGCCGAAGACCGAGCTCGGCCGCCGCGTGGCCGCGAACGAGATCTCCACCATGAGCGAGGCGCTCGCGAGCGGCCTTCCGCTGCGCGAGCCGCAGATCGTGGACAAGCTGTTGCCCAACCTCCACGACGAGGTCCTCGACGTGAACATGGTCCAGCGGATGACCGACTCCGGTCGCCGCTTCAAATTCGCCGTGACGGTCGTCGTCGGGAACGGGGACGGCTTCGTCGGCCTCGGCCGGGCGAAGGGCCGCGAGGTCGGCCCGACGATCCGACGGGCGATCGACCGCGCCAAGCTCGAGATCGTCGAGGTCCTGCGGGGCTGCGGCAGCTGGGAGTGCGGCTGCGGACGCCCGCACACGCTCCCGTTCCTCGTCCGGGGCCGCTCGGGCTCGGTCGTGGTCGCGTTCAAGCCGGCGCCCCAGGGCGTCGGGCTCGCCGTCGGCGACGTCGCGAAGCCGATCCTCCGGTTCGCCGGCATCACCGACGCCTGGGGATTCACCGAGGGCCACACCAAGACGACCGTCAACTACGCCCAGGCGGTCTTCGAGGCGCTGGTCGCGCTGGCCGGGCTCAAGGTCCCGGCCGAGGACGCGCAGCGCCTCAAGATCGTCCGCGGTCCGGTCGGCGTCTCGATCCTCCCCCCGAAGGAAGAGGGCGCGCGGCCGATGCGCGGCGGGGGCCGCGGGCGCGGCCGGGGACCCGGCGGC
>JASHYY010000163.1 GCA_030042815.1 Thermoplasmata archaeon
GGGGTTCCGGAACATGACGCCGGAGTCGAACGTCGAGTTCGACATCCCCGCCGGCCGGAGGATCGCGTCCTCGACGTACCGTTCGTAGGTCCGTCCGCTGGCCCGCTCGATCACCGCCCCGAGCATGCCGAACGACTCGTTGGAGTAGCTGAACTGGGCCCCGGGGGGCCCGAGCAGGCGGTACCGCTCCCGGGCCAGGTACTCGAGGATTCCCTCGTAGGTGTCGATCGGCGCGTGGTCCGGGTCGATCCCGACCCGTCGCGCGACTCTCGGGTCGTACGGAGGGTCGCGCGCGAGGCTCCGGCCCGAGGTGTAGTAGATCGAGGGGAGCGGCGGCAGCCCGGAAGAGTGAGTGAGGAAGTGGTGGAGGGTGATCGCGCGCGTCCGGCGCGGCTCCGGCGTCCGGAACTCGGGCAGGTGCCGCACCACCGGGTCCGACACGCGGAGGCGGCCTTCCTCCTGCAGCCGCAGGACCGCGAGCGCGGTGAACGACTTCGTCATCGACGCGATCCCGTAGACGGTGCGGGGAGTCGCCGGCAGGCGGCGCGCCACGTTCCGGTATCCAAATCCCCGGACGAGCACCCGCCGCCCCCGCTCCACGATCCCCACCGAGACTCCGGGGATCCTTGCGCGCCGCGCGATCCTGGCGAGGCGGCGTTCGAGGGGACCGGAGCTACGGAGGGGCGACCGGGGGGCCACGGCGGGCCATGGCGCCTCGACCCATAAACATACGAACCCCTAGCGGCCGGTACGGTCCTCAGCGATGGAGATCGCCTACTTCACCGACTCCTATCCTCCGATGCAGGACGGGGTCGCCGCGATGACGAGCGGCCTGGCTCGGACGATGGCCCGGCTCGGTCACCGCGTCCGGGTCTTCGCCCCGAGTCCGGTCGCGGGGAGCGCGTCGGACGAGGAGGTCGACGGGGTCCTCGTTCGCCGGATCCGATCCGTCCCGGTGCCGCTCTACGGCCAGTACCGATGGCCGGTCTTCCCGTTCGCCCTCCTGCGGTCCGTGCACGGGGTCCGGGACGTCGACGTCATCCACCTCCAGACCCCGGGACCCCTCGGGTCGATGGCGTTCCTCGCCTCCCGTCGGTTCCACCGCCCCCTCGTCGGCACGTTCCACACGAACATCCGGGAGATGCGGTCGAGCGTGCCTCCGAAGCTGCTCGTCCCGTTCTTCTTCCGCCTCGCGTGGTGGTACAACCTGGGGACCTACTGGCGGTGCGACGTAACGACCACGCCGTCCGTCGCGGCCCGGGACGCTCTGCTCGAGGGGGCCCGCAAGCCGTTCCGCCGCCCGGTCGAGGTCGTGCCGAACGGCATCGACACGGTCCGGTTCCGGCCCGGAGCGACCGTGCCGGACTGGCGGACCCGCTGCGGGCTCCCCGCCGGACCGCTCGTGACGTACCTCGGCCGCCTCACGGTCGACAAGGGGGTCCACCGGTTCCTGGACGCGGTCTCCGAGGCGATCGGTCGCACGGACGTGGTCGCGATCGTCGCCGGCCAGGGCCCGGAGGAAGGCCACGTGCGGGAACGGATCGCCTCCGACCCGCACCTCGCCGCGCGCGTGCGCTACGTCGGCCCCGTGACCGAGGAGGAGAAGGTGCCCCTCCTCGCGCAGACCGACCTCTTCGTCCTCCCTTCGACGAGCGACACCTCGAGCGTCGCCTTGCTCGAAGCGATGGCCTGCGGGGCGATGGTCCTCGCGCCGGACACGGGCGGTCCCGCGGAGATCGTGGAGGACGGCGTCACGGGGCGGCGGGTGCCGATGCTGGCCCCGGGCGCCCTCACCGGCGCCATCGTCTCCCTCGCGGACTGCCCGCGGGAGCGGAACGAGTCGGGACGGCGGGCGGTGGAGTACGTCCGCAACGAAGCGTCGCTCGAGTCGATGGCCCGTCGCTTTATCTCTCTCTACTCGCTGGCGCGCGAGCGGAGACCGACGGATGGCCGAAGTTCCGCTCTCTGAGCTGGACGGACTCGCCCGCCGCTTCGCGGGGGACCGGCACGATGCCTACTCCGAGCGAGCGCTCACCCGGGCCTACGAGGAGTTCGTCGGCCGCCGTCGCGCGACGATCGCCCCGTTCCAGCTGCTGGTCGACGGAAAGGAGTACCCGAACCTGTACGCGGCGATCGGGGACCCCGAAGTCCAGTTCGCGACCGCCGAGATCCGGCTGGACCCACCCCCGACGACCGGTCCCGCCTGGGAGTTCCTGCGCCCGGTCGTGCGAATCGTCGTCCGGGCCGACGGGTCGACCGACCTCCACCCGCTCGTCCCCGGCCCGCCCGAGCACGGGATCGGCCGGATCCTCCTGCGCGAGCACTACCTTCCGCGGTCCCGCTCCGAAGAGACTCGCGGGGCCGCCGGCGGGACCCGGATCGAACTGCCCGGGACGGTCGCGACCCTTCAGTACGGGCTCGAGACCTGCCGGAAGCAATCGCTGCTGCCGCTCTCGGTCGCCTTGCTCGTCTACCTTCCGGACGAACGCCTCCGCTACGAGCTCGACCTCGTCCGTTCCACGCTCCTCGCCGACCCGAGGGCCGGTCACCTGCCGGTCGGTCGGCGCGTGCGCCGGACCTCGCGGGTCAGCTGGGGCGTCGATCGGACCGTGGCGCGGGGGGACCTCTCGCTCCTCACGGCCCGGTGCCTCGAGGTCCTGGTCGAGTCGTCCGGTCTCACCTCGGTGGAGCTCGCCCACGTTTTCGGTGGCGTGCGCGAGCTGATCGACTCGGCCCTCCAGGGCCTGGTCGCTCGCCAGCTCGTCTCGTTCGACCGGCGGACCGGCATCTACAAGGCGAGGATCGACGCGTTCCTCCCCACCCCGACCGTCCCGAGGGCGACGATCGCGGAGCCGACCGTGGCGAACCCGGCGCTGCGCACGAGCGTCCAGGAGCTGATCGCCGCCGCGGACGCCCGGGCGACCTGCCCCCTGTGCGGACGCCCCCTGCCCTCCGGCCCGCGCGGGATCCTGTGCGAGCGGTGCGCCGCCGAAGTGAACGCGACCTAGCGGCGAGAGGCGGGCCTGTCGGGAGTCTCCGCCCGGCGCGCCGCCGGCGCGCGGGGCCTTTGAACCCGAGACTGCTGGCTTAGAAGGCCAGTACTTTATCCAAGCTAAGCTACAGGCCCGAGCCACACACGGCGACCCCGACCTTAACGGTTCGGTCGCGGCCGCGGGCGCGCCGGTGCCGGACGGCCGGCCGAGGCCACGAGGTGGGCGAGGCGGAGCGGCTCCGGCCAGAATCCGCGCACCGTCGTTCGGCGCACCAACCGCACGGCGTCCGCGTGCGTGCAGCCCACGGCGGCGGCCCAGATCGGGGCGCCGTCCGTCGGGACCCGGAACAGCCGGTGCGCGGTGAGAAGTCGCCAGCGCCGGTCGGCGTCGCGCGGAAACCACTTCGAGAGCGCGGCCCGGATCCCGGGGAAGTCCGGGGGTCTCCGGGTCAGGGCGACCACCGGACGGTCCAGCCGACGGGCGACCGACGCAAGGTCGACGACGTTGAACCCGCCGAGTACCGCCCCGTCGAGGAGGATCGCGCGCACGCCGTCGAGGGGTCCGACGGAACGGACGAGCGCGACCACCCGCGAGGTAGCGTCCCGCCCGTCGACCGCCACTCGGTCGGTGCGGACCGCTTCCACGTACTCGGGGACCGAGAGGACCACCGCCGCGATCGGGGCCGTGCGGTCGGACCGGTCGAACGCGCCGTCGTCGACCCCGACCACGCGCGGATGGGCCTTCGTGAGCGCTCGCCGCAAGGCTAAGTTCGGAACCGCGGTAGGCCGGGTCCGATGGCCCCGCCGGCGCTCGTCCTGCGATGTCCGCGATGCGGGCAAGAGATCGCGGTCGTTCCGGCGCCGGCCCCGCCGACGCAATGGTTTCCGTGCCCCCACTGCCGGACCCCCGTCCCGGTCGTCGTGCCGCGGGACCCTCCGCCCCTCTATACCTGGGAGGTCCTGCCGGGACTTTACCCCGCGCTCCCGCGTCCCCGACGGCCGCGCTGGCGCGCCCGGCAGCTCGCGGGCGCGGCGCTCGTCGCGCTCGTGGTCCTCGCCCTCGCGTTCGCCGGAGTGTTCGCCTACTACGCGGTCCTCGCGCCGACCCCCGGAGCTTACGTCGTCTCGGGCACCGTCCTCGAGGAGACCGCCGGGGGACGGCTGCTCCCCGCGGCCGGGGCCGCGGTCGTCCTCACTCCCGAGACCGGAGCGGCCCGGACCGAGCACACGGGAGCCGACGGGGCGTTCGTCTTCGGCTCCGTCCCGACGGGCGGGATCTCGCTCAACGTCAGCCTCTCCGGATTTGCTCCGGTCACCGTCGACACGTTCGCGAGTTCGGTCTACAACGCCGGCACCCAGGGGATCCAGGTCACCCTGACCCCGGGGAGCTCCGGGAACGGAACGACCGTCGCGTTCACCGACTTCCCGGACCTCGAATCGTTCGTGGCCTCGCTCGGGAGCGCCGTCGTGCTCCTCGGCGTGGTCGCCACGGTCGCCGGCGTCGCCGCCCTCGCGACGTTCCGCCACGACCGGCCGGCGCTCGGGGTCGTCGGGGGGGGCGCCGGGGTCTTCGCCCCGCTCGGCCTCTACCTCCTCGCGCTGGGCGGGGCCCTGCCGTACGCCGTGGACGCGAGCGCCGCAATCGCGGGGGTCGGGGCGTTCGCCCTCGCGCTGCGCTCGATCGAGCTCGCGATGACCGGCCCTGCGGCAGGCCCCGAGTGACTAGAGCGGCCCGCGCGCGCGGGGGGAGGACGGGGACCGGGACTCGGCCGGGAGGGGCCGCCGATCGCGGAAGCTCCCCGAAACCGGGTGGTAGTGGCCGACCTCGGCCTCGCCCCGTTGCCAGCAGAGGAAGACGACCTCTCCGTTGACGAGTCCGTAGAAGTCGACCGTTCCTTGGTCGAGCTCCTTCACCTCGATCCCCTCCTCCCGGAGGCCGTGGACCGCCTCCTCGAGGCGCTGGGTCAGGTTCCGCCACTCGGCGTCGAGCCGGACCTTGAGTTCCCGGTCGACGTGGTCCTCGGCGTCGACGTCCTCGCCCCAGAACTCGGAGAGGCGCTTCAGCTCGGAGTGCACCTCGCCGAGCCGCACGACCCAGCCGCGCAGACGCGGC
>JASHYY010000164.1 GCA_030042815.1 Thermoplasmata archaeon
TGGCACCTCACGGCCACCGAGTACGCCGTCGGGGTCGCGGGGGCGGTCGGCGCGGAACTGCTCGCGACGGGGAAGGTGAGCGCCCGGGGCGTCGTGCCGCCCGAGCGGTGCGTCCCGGCCGCCCCGTTCCGGGAGGCCCTCGCGCGGCGCCGGATCGAGACCGCCGTCGTCCCGCCGGAACCGTCGCTGTCGCCGCTCCGGAAGAGTTGAACCCCCCGCCCAAACGCCAAGAATCGCGGAGTTCAGGTAGTTTGCGGGCCCACTAGTGGGCATTTTCGCAGCATATTACCGGTGCAACCTTACATCGATTCGCTCGTCTCGTATGGTATATGAACTGGAGCGCGCATTCTCGTCTTGAGCCAATTATTTATACGCCACTCGGGGTCCGCAACCGCCCGAGATGCATTCTGTATGGCGGAGATGCCACCCGCCCCGACGTCCCGGCTCCCCGTAGGGGAACCCGACGCGTCCGAACTGCGCCCTCGGGCTGAATCGCTCGCCCCCTCGATGACCGCGGAAGACGTCGCGGTCCCCGCGCCCGCGACGCCGACCCCCGCGCCGCGCGACGAGGCTCCGAAGGAGCCCAAGGAGACGAAGAAGGAGCCGGCGAAGGAGTCGCCGAAGGAGGCGGTCAAGGAGTCCCCGAAGGAGACCCCCCAGGAGGTCGGTCCGGTCGCTCCGCCGCCCGAGGCGGACGAGCAGCCGATGCCGGTCTCGATCGCCCGGCTCGTCCCGAAGCTGAAGAAGAGCGCGAAGCTCTTCCAGGAGGGCAAGAAGCGCATCCCGAACTCCTCGAGCTCGCTCATCCGGGTCGCTTCCTACGACCCCGTCCCGCCGTTCATCGCCCGCGCGAAGGGCCCGCGGATCTGGGACGAGGACGACAACGAGTACCTCGACTTCAACCTCGCCTACGGGGTCCTCATCAACGGGCACGCCCCGTCCGAGATGGTCCGGGCCGTCCAGGAGGCGGCCCAGTTCGGCTTCCACTTCGCCTCCCCGACCGCGCTCGAGATCGAGGTCGCGAAGATGTTCCAGAAGCTCGTCCCGAGCGCGGAGCGGGTCGCGTTCTGCTCGAACGGCTCGGACGCGACCATGAACGCGATCCGGATCGCCCGGGCCGTGACCGGGAAGGACGCGATCCTGAAGTTCGAGGGCCACTACCACGGCCAGCACGACCTCGCGCTGATCAGCGCGGAGGCGCCGCCGGTGGTCGCCGGGCTCGACGAGTACCCGCGCCCCCTGCCGAACTCGGCCGGGATCCCGCCCGGGGTGACCGACTACGTGATGGTCGCGCCGTACAACTCGATCACCGCCTTCGAGCGGATGGTCCGGCGCTACCGCAACCGGCTCGCCGCGGTGATCCTCGAGCCGGTGATGGCGAACTCCGGCGTGATCCCGCCCGAGCCGGACTACCTGAAGCGCCTGGTCGAGGTCGCGCACGAGAACGAGATGCTCGTCATCTTCGACGAGGTGTTCACGGGCTTCCGCGTCGCCCCGGGCGGCGCGCAGCAGCTCTACCACGTTGAGCCGGACATCTCCTGCTGGGCGAAGGCGCTCGGCGGCGGCGTCCCCGTCTCCGCGGTGTCGGGGAAGGCCGAGTACATGGACATGATCGCCCCCGGGCGGATCTCGTTCGGCGGCACGTACTTCGCGAACAACCTCTCGATGGCCGGGACCCTTGCGAACCTCAAGATGCTCCACCGCGGCGGGGAGGACCTCTACGCCCGCTTCGGCCGGATGACCGAGAAGCTCGACAAGGGTCTCACCGAGGCCGGGCACGACGCGAAGATCTCGGTCCTCGTCCAGTCGGTGAACGGGATGCTGCAGTTCTTCTTCACGCGGAGGAAGAAGATCGCGAACTACCGCGAGTCGCTGCAGATCGACTGGAACCTCTACCTACGCCACCAGCAGCTCCTGCTCGACAAGGGGATCTACATCCACCCCGACAACTACGAGCGGATCACGTTCTCGAGCGCGCACACCGAGAAGGACGTCGACCGGTTCCTCGCCGTGGTCCGCGAGACGTTCGCCGAGCTGAAGACGCTCCCGCGCGACTACCAGCCCTAGGCGCTCGGGCTCCCCGGCGCGCCCGAACGATGGCTTAATACGAGGAATCCGTAGCCTTTCGGATGCCAGGGCCGGCCGGGCCGTCCGCCTGACGGGAGGGTCGGGGTTGGGACGCTCTCCTAGCGACCTCGCCGTCTTCATCGCGCGGCGTCTCGTCCAGCTGATCCCGGTCCTCATCGGCATCACGATCCTCACGTTCGTCTTCACCCACATCTCGGTCGTCAACCCGTGCAGCCAGTGGTTCCCGCACGCCGACCCGGCGACCCTCGCGAACTGCCGGGCCCAGTTCAGCCAGCCGCTCGACGTCCAGTACTGGAACTATCTCGTCAACCTCGTCCACGGCAACTGGGGCGCCTCCGTCACCGGCGTGCCGGTCTACCCGGCGATCGCGGACGGGGTCCCCGCGACCCTCGAGCTCGTCCTCGCCTCGCTGTTCCTGATGATCGTCATCGGGATCCCGATGGGGGTTATCGCGGCCCAGTCGGCCGGCCGGTGGGCCGACCACCTCGTCCGGATCTTCTACCTGAGCGGCTGGGCGACCCCGACGTACCTCGGCGCGGTCATCGCCGCGATCTTCGTCGCGCCGTACTTCGGCCTCCCGTCGCACGGCGAGTACACGAGCTCGCCGCCGCCGTTCACCCAGTACACGCACATGTCGATCCTCGACGCGCTCCTCGCCGGCAACCTTCCGTGGGCGTGGGATGCGTTCGTCCACCTGATCCTGCCGGCCGCGACGCTCGCGTTCATCAACATGGGGATCGCGACTCGGATGACCCGGAGCTCGATGCTCGAGGTGATCCCGCTCGACTACGTCAAGAGCGCCCGCATGAAGGGCCTCTCCGAGTTCTGGGTGATGTACAAGCACGCCCTCCGGAACTCGCTCATCACGACCACCACGGTCCTCGGGGTCACGGCCGGGGGCCTCCTCGCGGGGACCGTCGTGATCGAGGAGGTCTTCGGCTGGCCCGGGATCGGGGCGTACGCGTACACGGCGATCGGCGGCGGCGGGAACGCCCCGAACTTCGACGGCGCGGTCGCGGTGGTCGCCGTCTTCGCGGTCGGCGTCGTGATCGCGAACCTCATCGCCGACATCCTCTACGGCGTCCTCGACCCGCGGGTCGACTGGCGGTGAGACGACGGCCGCGGTGTCCTCCCCCTCCACGGCCGCGGACCGGGTCGGCCGGCAGGCGCTCCGGGCCGGCCGCAGCGCCCTGACGTTCTGGCGCGTGTTGCGCGCGAACCCGCTCACGCTCGTGGGCTTCGTCATCGTCGTCATCATCGGGGTCACCGCGCTCCTCATCGTCGTCGCCCCGCACGTCCTCACCCCGTACGGAAACAACGACCCGACCACGGCCTACGCCCAGCCGCCGTCGTGGGCCCACCCGTTCGGGACCGACTCCGGGGGCCTCGACATCTACGCCGAGGTGCTCTACGCGCTGCCGCTCGACCTCGGGATCGCGTTCGCGATCGCCGGCGTTGCGCTGATCGCGGGGGGCGGGCTCGGCCTGGTCGCCGGCTTCTGGGATCGTCCGGGGACGGCGGGGGGCTGGACCTCGGTCGTGATCCTGCGGATCACCGACATCTTCCTCTCGTTCCCGAGCCTGATCCTCGCGCTCGCGATCGCGGTCTCGCTCGGTCGCGGCGTCTGGCAGCTGATCGTCGCGGTCCTCCTGACGTGGTGGCCGTACTACGTGCGGCTCGTGCGCGGCGAGACGCTCGCGGTGAAGCACCTGCCGTACGTCACGGCGGCCCGGGCCGCCGGGGTGACCGACGGGCGGATCGTCCTCCGCCACATCCTCCGGAACGTGCTCGAGCCGGTCGTCGTCTACTTCACGCTCGACATCGGCACCGTCCTCGTCACGCTGTCGACGATCGGCTTCGTCGGCCTCGGGGTGAACTACCCGATCACGCCCGAGTGGGGCAGCATGATGTCGACGTACCAGAACGCCGGCCTCATCACCGCCTACCCGTGGACGATCCTCGGTCCCGGCGCGGCGATCTTCATCACGGTCCTCGCGTTCAGCCTGCTCGGCGACGGCCTGCGGGACGTCCTCGACCCGCGGAGCCGGCGCGTCCTCGCCGGCACCGGCACCGGCGGACCGACCTCGACCTCGCCGGCGACCGACAAGGACACGTCGGTCGAGGTGGCCAAGGAGACCGGCGAGCTCCCGAGCGTCCTCTCGCCGGGCGAGGGGAGCCCGTCCGCATGACCGCCCCGGTCATCCAGGTCGAGGACCTGACGATCGACTACGTGGTCGGGGCCGGGCGGTTCCGCGCCGTCTCGAACGTCTCGCTCGAGGTCCCGCAGGGCCACGTGGTCGGGATCGTCGGGGAGACCGGCTGCGGCAAGAGCACGCTCGCCCAGGCGATCCCGCGCCTCCTGCCCGAGCCCCCGGCGACGATCGGCGGCGGACGGATCGTCTTCCAGGGGACGGACCTCGTCCAGATCCCGCAGTGGAAGATGCCGGCGATCCGGGGCACCGGCATCAGCATGATCTTCCAGGAGCCCCTGAACTCGCTCAACCCGGCGTACCGCATCTACGACCAGGTCGCCGAGGCCGTGCGCATCCGGCGGATCCGCGAATCCGGCCGCACGCCGGTCGACCGGCGGGACCAGCCCCCGTTCGACTACACCCAGCGCCCGCAGCCGGACGTCGGCGCGGAGCTTGCGAAGCCGTTCCTTCCCGGGGGGGCGGCGGCGCGCGCCGCCCAGAAGGCGTTGCCGCGTCACCCCGAGCTGCGGGACGAGGTGCTCGACTATCTCAAGCTCGTGCGGATCAACGACCCCGAGACGATCCTCGACCTCTACCCGCACGAGCTCTCGGGCGGGATGCGCCAGCGGATCATGATCGCGATGGCGCTCTCGGAGAAGCCGGCGCTCCTCATCGCCGACGAGCCGACGAGCGCTCTCGACGTGACGATCCAGGCCCAGGTGCTCACGCTGATGAAGGAGCTGATCGAGGAGGTGAACACCTCGATCCTGTTCATCAGCCACGACCTCGGCGTCATCGCCGAGACGGCGGACGAGCTCGGGGTCATGTACGCGGGCAAGCTGATCGAGTTCGGCCCCGTCGCGGACCTGTTCGAGCGCCCGCGGCACCCGTACACGAAGGCGCTCCTGCGCGCCGCGCCGACCCGCTACAAGTCCGAGGGGCCGCTCGACTCGATCGCGGGGTCGGTTCCGAACCTCGCGCGCCCCCCTCCGGGATGCCGGTTCCACCCCCGCTGTCCTCTCGCCCGCCCGGTCTGCAAGACCGAACCGGCGCCGCCGTTCGCCCCGGTCGAGGGGGCCGGGGAGGGCCACCGGAGCGCCTGCTTCTTCGCCGAGGAGGTGGCGAGCCTTCCGTGAGCGCCCCGTCCGAAGCGCCCCTGCTGCGGATCGAGGGGCTCGAGAAGCACTTCCCGCTCACCCGGACCGCGACCGAGTACTTCCAGGGGCGGGCGCGCCGGGCGATCCACGCCGTCGACGGCGTCTCGCTCACGATCCGCGCCGGGGAGACCCTCGGCCTCATCGGCGAGTCGGGCTCGGGGAAGACGACCCTCGGCTGGCTGGTCGCGCGGCTGCACGCCCCGACGGGCGGGGTCCTCGAGTTCGAGGGCCGGGACATCGCCGACCTGCGCGGGACCGAGCTGCGTCACTGGCGGCGGAACGTCCAGGTCGTCTTCCAGGACCCGGTCGGGTCGCTCGACCCGCGCCTCAAGGTCTGGCAGATCGTCGGCGAGCCGATCCGGGCGCAAGAGCTGATGAATCGCCAGTTCGCCCGCCTCGAGCGCGCCCGGATCCGGCGGGAGGGGACGAAGGAGGCGGTCCCCGAGGTGCCGCGGCCGCTCACCCGCCAGCAGATCCGCACCCGCGTCCGCGAGTCGCTCCCGACCGTGGGGCTCCCTCCGGACTGCCTCGACCAGTACCCGCACGAGTTCTCCGGCGGCGGCCGCCAGCGGCTCTCCCTCGCGCGCGCCTTCAGCGTCCACCCGAAGCTGGTCGTGCTGGACGAGCCGACGAGCGCGCTGGACGTCGCGGTGCAGGCGCAGATCCTGAACCGCCTGGTCGAGCTCCAGTGGGAGCGCGGCGTCGCCTACCTGCTCATCACGCACAACGTCGCGGCGGTCCGCTACGTCGCGGACCGGGTGGCGGTGATGTACCTCGGCCAGATCGTCGAGGTCGGGGACGTCCGCGGGGTCCTCCAGCACCCGGTCCACCCGTACACGAAGGCGCTCCTCGCGGCCGTCCCGGTCGCGGACGCCCGCCGGCGGCGCACGCGCTTCCGCATCGGGGGCGACGTGCCGAGCCTGGTCGACCCGCCGCCGGGCTGCCGGTTCGCCCCGCGCTGCCCGTTCGTGATCGACCGGTGCCGCACCGAGGACCCGGTGCTGCGGGAGATCCCGGGGATGCCCGGTCAGCTTGCGGCGTGCCACCGGGCCGAGGAGGTCAAGGAGATCGCCCCGGCGTCCCTGCTCGTGACGAAGGACGCTCCGTCCCCGATGCCGGAAGCCGCCCCCGCGGCGTAGCGGGCCGCGCGTCGGACGCCCACTGGGTGTTGAACAGGAAGGCGAACGGCTCCGCGCTCGCCATCGGGTTCTGGATGACCCCGTGGAGGAGCGACGAGTAGACCGCGATCGCGGCCGGGACGACCAGCCAGATGTCGGTGTAGTTGTTGTACATGAGGCTCGTCATGTTCGTGTAGTCCTGGGTGAGGTTGGTCGCGTTCGAGGTCGACGCGGCCGCGTAGACGAGGCCGTTCACGGTCGCGTTGTTGTACTGGGACATGCACAGGTTCGCGCTGCCGGAGTAGACCGCGTCGTTCTGCGTCCAGTCGTCCGGGGAGATGTAGTCCGACGTGTAGAACTCCTGCCCCATGTAGAACGGCCCGCCGTTCGCGTTCGTCACGGACGTGCAGACGCCGTTCGAGTTGAGGGCCTGCTCGCTGTAGAGCTCGTCGAGCGAGATCGGGGTCGGGACGATGTTGAGGCCGATCGCCTTCAGGTTGGACGCGAGGAACTGGGCGGTCTCGAACCAGTCGATGCCGGTGTCGAGGTAGGCGTACTTGATCGCGAGCCCGGAACAGGCCCCGTTCGCGCACGGCGAATTCGCGATCTCCTGCTGGGCGAGCGTCAGGTTGTACTGGTACGGGGAGAGGTTCTGCGGGTTGTAGTACGGATAGGCGGGCGGGACGGGCCCGACCCACTGCGTCGCGTACCCGCCGAACGCCTGCTGGATGATCTGGTTGTAGTTGACCGCGTGGGCGATCGCCTCGCGCACGGAGAGGTTGTTGAACGGGAAGACGTTCTGGTTGAGGTAGATCCACCACGAGCCGCTGGTCGAGCCGTAGATCGTCGGGAGCACCTGGACGACGAGGCAGCTCTTCCCCTGCAGCACGTGAACGGTCGCCGGGCCGATGTACGCGAACGACGCTTCCGCGGCGTAGCCGGTCGCGAGGTCGTTGGTCGTGATGTCCACCGAATCCTGGAAGACGACGCTCACGGTGGTGTTCGCGGGCTGAAGGAGCGAGTTCCACGGCTCGGCGGTCGCCGCCGCCTTGCCCCAGTAGTTCGGGTCGGGGGTGAGCGTGTAGCTGCCGCCCGGGAGCCCGTTGTAGTAGGTGAGGAGGTACTGCCCCGTGCCGACCATGTTCGTCGCCATGTACGTGTTCGGCTGGCCGAAGACGACGCCGCCGTTCGCCTGGACGACGTTCGGGTCGACCGCATAGGAGTTCGGCGCGGAGATCGACGCGAGCAGGTAGGTGTACGGCGTCGGGCTCCACGGCGGGCCGTCCAGGTAGCCGTAGCCGACGTTGAGCTCGATCGTCGTGGCGTTGATCACCTGGAACGACTGGTTCGCCGTCTCCATCAGCGCGATCTCGCTCGCCGTCGGGTCGTCGAAGTTCCACGTGTTGAGGTCGTTGACGAGCGTCGTGTTGGCGGCCGTCGAGTTGGTGAGGTTCGAGTAGTAGTTGAGCGGGTTCGACGCGTTGAAGTTCGTCGAGAAGAAGTTCTGCTCCAGGATGAACTGCGGGCCGCTCACGAGGAGGAGGCTCCGGTAGAAGCTGAACCACTGGACATAGGCGTTGTACGGGTCCCCGTTCGAGAAGTGGACGCCGGGCTCAAGGTGGAAGACCCACTGGAGCCCGTCCGACGACTCCGACCAGTTGTAGGCGAGGACCCCGGAGAAGTTGGTCGAGCTCGACCCGTTGTAGTTCACGAGCCCCTGGTAGACCTGCTGCACGATCGCCCAGCCGGGCGTCGAGAACGTCTCGCCGGGGTCGAGCGAGTCGGGGATCTCGGGCTGGTCGACGATGAGCGGGTTCGTCTGGCGCAGGCAGCCGGTGTTGCTCACCCGGATCGTGACGACGGCCGCGATGACGACGATCACGATCGCGAGGACGATGACGTTCCGGATCCGCGGGTCCATCGAAGGCCGCCGAGACCGTTCGAGGGAGACGGTCACCCCTTGATATGCGATTCGGCGGGGCCCCGGGGGGTCTCTCGGCGCCGGCTCGCCCGCCCGGCGCAACATCTTTAGCGGGCGGACCGTGGGTGCCGCGGGGAGGGGGTCCATGGACCACACGATGCTGATCGGGGGAGAGTGGGTGGCGGCCTCCAGCGAGGCGACGATGCCGGTCGTGAGCCCGTTCGACCGGTCGACGCTGGGGACCGTGCCGAAGTCGGCCCGCGAGGACGCCCGGCGGGCGATCGACGCGGCGCGCGAGGCGTTCGACCGGGGTCCCTGGCCTCGCCTTCCGCCCCGCGCCCGCGCGGACGTGTTCCTGAAGGCGGCCCAGATCCTCGGCGAGCGCCTCGCCTCGATCGCGGAGCTCGAGAGCCGCAACCAGGGCAAGACGATCAAGCAGGCCGCCGACGCCGACCTGCCGTTCAGCGTCGACAACCTCGTCTTCTACGCCGGGGCGGGCCGGACGCTCGAGGCGAAGAGCCCGGGGGAGTTCACCGGCGACGGCACCACGATCTTTCGGCGCGAGCCGGTCGGCGTCGTCGGGTCGATCACCCCGTGGAACTACCCGATCATGATGGCGGTCTGGAAGCTCGCGCCGGCGCTGGTCGTC